>NZ_JBPCSJ010000109.1:0-3309 GCF_051007235.1 Hydrogenophaga sp.
GCTGTGGCCAGGGCACCCGTGGAACCGGCTCTGCCGGGCCACAGGGTGCGTCCTCCTCCCGCCGCAGGCGAGAGAGGGGGAAGCCGCGCAGCGGCGCAGGGGGTGCTTGACGTCAGCGGGCTTGGAACACCGTCAGATCGGTCTGCACCAGCGCCAGTGGAAAGCGTTGTCCGGCCAGGTGGTCTTCGATGCAGCGCAGCACCAGCGGGCTGCGGTGGCGCTCGGCGCTGGCGCGCACTTCGTCGGGTGTCATCCACAGCGTGCGCACGATGCCGGTGTCCAGCCGCCGCACGCTGTCGAAGTCGCCCAGCGTGCCGCAGTAGGCGAAGCGCAGGTAGGTGACGTCTTCCTGCGTGCTCGCGCGCTGGAAGCGCGAGAGGTAGATGCCCACCAGGGCCGTGGGCTCAAAGGCGAAGGCGGTTTCTTCCAGCGCTTCGCGGGCCACGCCCTTCTCGGGGCTCTCGCCCGGGTCCAGGTGCCCGGCCGGGTTGTTCAGGCGCAGGCCTTCGGGCGTGTGCTCTTCGACCAGCAGGTAACGGCCCTCGCGCTCGATGATCGCGGCCACGGTGACACTGGGTTTCCATCGGATGTTCATGTGGTGGATTATCCCGACCGACCGTTCGGGTGTTCCTTGCAACGGGAGGTCTTGCCGCATCGTGAAAAGCAAACGCCCTCCCATCGTTGACGCGCGACGCACAGGCGCTTGCAAGTCCTTGTGCGTCAAGGGTTTGCGTGGTTCAGGGGCTGGGGTGGCATCGGTTAAGCTGGCCCGCAATTTGTTACGAGCGAGGACCTTCCCATGACTTCTGGCGCACCGACCGATACCGCCGCCGCCGCGCCCCAGCGCATTGGCGTGCCGCGCGAAACCTTCACCGGCGAAAAACGCGTGGCCACGGTGCCCGACGTGGTGGCCAAGCTGGTCAAGCTGGGTTTTGCCGTGGTGGTGGAAAGCGGCGCCGGTGCACTTGCCAACTGCAGCGACGACGACTACCGCGCAGCCGGCGCCAGCATCGCCGGCTCGGCTGCCGAGCTCTGGAGCAGCGCCGACATTGTTTTCAAAGTGCGCCCGCCCACGACCGACGAGGTGGCGCTGATGCACGCCGGCCAGACGCTGATCGGCTTCATCTGGCCGGCCCAGAACCCCGATCTGATGCAGCAGCTGGCCGCGAAGAAGGTGACCGCGCTGTCCATCGACTGCCTGCCGAGAACGCTCAGCCGCGCGCAGAAGATGGACGCGCTGACTTCGATGGCCGGCGTCAGCGGTTACCGCGCCGTGGTCGAGGCGGCCAACGCCTTCGGCCGCTTCTTCAACGGCCAGATCACCGCCGCGGGCAAGGTGCCGCCGGCCAAGGTGTTCATCGCGGGTGCCGGTGTGGCGGGTCTCGCCGCCATCGGCGCGGCCGCCAGCCTGGGCGCCATCGTGCGCGCCAACGACACCCGCGCCGAGGTGGCCGACCAGGTGGTCTCGCTCGGCGGCGAGTTCGTCAAGGTGGACTACGAGGAAGAAGCCTCGGGCGGAGGCGGTTACGCCAAGGTCATGAGCGAAGGCTTCCAGGCCGCACAGCGCGCCATGTACGCGCAGCAGGCCCGCGAGGTGGACATCATCATCACCACCGCGCTGATCCCGGGCAAGCCAGCGCCCAAGCTGATCACCGCCGAGATGGTGCAGAGCATGAAGCCCGGCAGCGTGATCGTCGACATGGCCGCCGAACAGGGCGGCAACTGCGAGCTGACCGTGCCCGGTGAAGCGGTGGTGCGCCACGGCGTCACCATCGTCGGCTACACCGACCTGGCCTCGCGCATGGCGCGCCAGTCGTCCACGCTGTACGGCACCAACCTGTTCCGCCTGACCGAAGAGCTGTGCAAGACCAAGGACGGCGTCATCAACGTCAACATGCAGGACGACGCGATCCGCGGGCTGACCGTGATCAAGGATGGCGAGATCACCTGGCCGGCCCCGCCCATCGCGGCCGCCCCCAAGCCGGCGCCCAAGCCCGTGACCGCACCGACCGCCAAAAAGGGTCACGGCCACGGCGAGCCCTCGGGCCCCATGCCCGCCGGCCAGCTGGCCCTGGTGGCCGGCGGTGCCGCGGTGCTGATGGCGCTGGTGGGCGCGTATGCGCCGGCTGCGTTCCTGTCGCACTTCACGGTGTTCGTGCTGGCCTGCTTCGTGGGTTACATGGTGGTGTGGAACGTCAAGCCCGCGCTGCACACGCCGCTGATGAGCGTGACCAACGCCATCAGCTCGATCATCGCCATCGTCGCGCTGGTGCAGATCTCGCCCCTGGCCGATGCGGCCGGGCGGCCCAACACGCTGATCGGCGTGCTCGCCGCGGTGGCGCTGGTGCTCACCGCCATCAACATGTTCGGCGGCTTCGCCGTCACCCAGCGCATGCTGGCGATGTTCCGCAAATAAGAACGGGAGACACTGAATGTCTGCAAGTCTGGCCACGGTCTCTTACATCGGAGCGACCATCCTCTTCATCCTCAGCCTGGGCGGCCTGTCCAACCAGGAAACCGCGCGCCGCGGCAACCTCTACGGCATGGTCGGCATGGCGCTGGCCGTGGCGGCCACGGTGTTCGGCCCGCAGGTGACCATGGCCGGCGTGCCCTGGATCGTCGGCGCCATGGTGCTCGGCGGGGCCATCGGCCTGTACGCCGCGCGCACGGTGCAAATGACCCAGATGCCCGAGCTGGTGGCGCTGATGCACAGCATGGTCGGCATGGCCGCGGTGCTGGTGGGCTACGCCACCTACGTCGATCCTGAGGCATCGAAGAACCTCGACAGCGCGGCCCACGCCATCCACGCGATGGAGATCTACATCGGCATCTTCATCGGCGCGGTCACCTTCTCGGGCTCGGTCGTCGCCTTCGGCAAACTCTCGGGCCGCATCGGCGGCAAGCCGCTGCTGCTGCCGGCGCGCCACTGGCTGAACCTGGCCGGTCTGCTGGCGGTGATCTATTTCGGCCGCCAGTTCCTGCACGCCGAGACGCTGCAGGACGGCATGGTCCCGCTGTTCATCATGAGCGGCATCGCGCTGCTGTTCGGTATCCACATGGTCATGGCCATCGGCGGCGCCGACATGCCGGTGGTGGTGTCCATGCTCAACAGCTACTCGGGCTGGGCGGCCTCCGCCACCGGCTTCATGCTGAGCAACGACCTGCTGATCGTCACCGGTGCGCTGGTCGGCTCCAGCGGCGCCATCCTGTCCTACATCATGTGCAAGGCAATGAACCGCAGCTTCATCTCGGTGATTGCCGGTGGCTTCGGCGCGGAAGAGGGCTCGGGCAGCAACGGGGCCAAGGCCG
>NZ_JBPCSJ010000110.1:0-11275 GCF_051007235.1 Hydrogenophaga sp.
GCCTGGGCCAGCCGGGCCTCGCCCGTGCCGCCGCTGCACACCACCTACCAGCCCCACAGTTCGCGCGCGATGCCGTCGAGGTGGGGGTAGGGGCGGTCGGCGGGGGCCGTCATGGCAGTGGGGTTCAGGCTTGCCAGCTGACCGGCGTCGGCACGAACTCGGACGTGTCCTCAGCCAGGCGGGGCAGCGCCGCAAAGCCGTCGTGCAGCTCGGCAAGCCGCGCGGCCAGCGCGTCCACCTGTGCGCAGCGTTGTGCGTGCACGGTCTCGATGCGCGTGCGCCACGACGGCGGCAGCCAGCCGTGGGCGCGGGCCTGTTTCAGAACGGCCTCGGCCAACGCGTGGACGTCCGCCTGCACGGTGTTCAGGCGCTGCTGCACCTCGGCCACCTGTGCCACCCTTGCGCGGATGTGCAGCGCGCCGTAGCGGCGGTGGGCGCGTTCGCTGGTGATGCGCACCAGCTCGCTTTCGCTCGTGGGCCCGGCGATGGCGCGGGCCAGGGCCAGCTTGCCGGCGCTGTCGTCCTGCGCGTCGGCCGGGGCGCGGCGTTCGACATCGAGTTGTTGTTCGAAGGCGGTCACGGCGCGCTCCAGGCCGTCGATGGCCAGCGGCGTGGCTTGCGCCACGGTCTGCAGGAACCAGTCGGTCCAGCCCGGTACCTGGTCCGGGTCGGCGGCCAGGGTGAAGGGCAGCAGCCAGGCGTCCCAGACCGAGACTTCGCTCGCGTTGCGGCTGGCGGCCTGCACCTGCAGCAGCGCTGCGGTCTGGCGCCAGCGGCGGTCGGAGACGGTCTGCTGCATGTCCTTTGCGCGTTCGCGGGCCGAGGACAGCAGGGCGATGACGTCGTCACCCAGTCGCACGGTCTGGGCCTGTGCGCGCAGCGCCTGCAGCGATACAGCAGACAACTGCGCATCCGGGTGCGCCTCGCCATCGGGCAGGGTGGTCTGCAGCAGGGCGGCAAAGTGCGCGTCGTCGACCGGCGCCACCGGAACGCGCAGCAGGAAGCGGTCGTAGAAGGCGTGCAGGTTCTCGTCCCGCGGCACCTCGTTGCTGGCCCCGACCAGACAGACCAGGGGCACGTCCATCCGGTGTTGACCGTTGTCGAAGCAGCGTTCGTGCAGCAGGCCCAGCAGGGTGTTGAGGATGGCCGAGTTGGCCTTGAAGACCTCGTCCAGGAAAGCCACCTCGGCGGACGGCAGGTAGCCGTCGGTCAGCCGCTCGTAGCGGTCGTCTTCCAGGGCTTTCAGGGACAACGGGCCGAACAGTTCCTCGGGCACCGAGAAGCGGGTCAGCAGGCGTTCGAAATAGTGCGCGCCGGGCAGCAAGCGCTGCAGCCGGCGCGCGAGTTCGCTTTTCGCTGTGCCCGGCGGGCCGAGCAGCAGCACATGTTCGCCCGCCAGCGCCGCCAGCAGCAGCGACCGGGCGGCCACGTCGCGCTGGAGCAGCCCGCGCTCGAGTTCATCAACCGCGGCGGCCCAACGCATGGAACTCTCCTTTGGGTTTTTGATGGACCGATTCCCTCGCGGAGGGCGTGTCTGCCTCCAGGATGCGGTGGAACCGGCTTTGCCGGGCCACTCGCATCGCCCCCCTCAGGGGGGTGACGCGAAGCGGCGCGGGGGGGCGGATGTTTACATCCGCTCGAATACAGCGGCAATGCCCTGGCCACCGCCGATGCACATCGTGACGAGAGCGTAGCGGCCGTTGACGCGCTGCAGTTCGTACAGGGCCTTCACCGTGATCAGCGCGCCGGTGGCGCCAATGGGGTGGCCCAGCGAAATGCCCGAGCCATTGGGATTGACCTTGGCCGGGTCCAGGCCCAGTTCCTTGGTCACCGCGCAGGCCTGGGCGGCGAAGGCTTCGTTGGCCTCGATCACATCCAGGTCGTTGACCGTCAGGCCGGTCTTCTTGAGCACCGCCTGCGTGGCCGAGATCGGGCCGACGCCCATGATCTTGGGGTCCAGGCCGGTGTGGGCGTAGCCGACCAGGCGCGCCAGCGGCTTGGCGCCGCGGGCCTTCGCGGCCTGGGCGTCCATCAGCACCACAGCCGCAGCGGCGTCGTTGATGCCGGAGGCGTTGCCAGCCGTGACGGTGCCGTTTTCCTTGATGAACACAGGCTTGAGCTTGCTCATGTCTTCGGGCTTGCAGCCGGGGCGGAAGTGCTCGTCGGTGGCCCAGGCGACCTCGCCCTTCTTGCTCTTGAGCATCACCGGCACGATCTGGTCCTTGAAGCGGCCGTCCGCCGTGGCGCGCTCGGCGCGGTTGTGGCTTTCGACCGCCAGCGCGTCCTGCATCTCGCGGGTGATGCCGTACCTGGCGGCCACGTTCTCGGCCGTCACACCCATGTGGATGTTGGGGAAGGGGTCGTGCAGCGCGCCGATCATCATGTCCACCATCTTGGTGTCGCCCATGCGGGCGCCCCAGCGCATGTTCAGGCTGGCAAACGGCGCGCGGCTCATGCACTCGGCACCACCGCCGATGGCGATGTCGGTGTCGCCCAGCAGGATGGATTGCGAAGCGCTCACGATGGCCTGCAGGCCCGAGCCGCAGAGGCGGTTGACGTTGAAGGCGGGCGTGCCTTCGGCGCAGCCGCCGTTGATGGCCGCCACGCGCGAGAGGTACATGTCCTTCGGTTCGGTGTTGACCACGTGGCCGAAGACAACATGGCCGACGTCCTTGCCCTCGGTGTTGGCGCGGGCCAGCGCTTCGCGCACGACCAGGGCGCCCAGCTCGGTGGGCGGGCTGTCTTTGAGGCTGCCGCCAAAGGTACCGATGGCGGTACGGACAGCGCTGACGACGACGACTTCACGGCTCATGGAAATGCTCCTCTGTGGGGTTGGATTGGATGCAGGAATCAACGCCGCATGGTAAGCCGGCCTGGCTTACACCGGGCTTGTGCCACGTCAAGCGCAGGACAGGTGGCGGTCCGGGCGATCAGACCACCCGCCGCGCCAGCACGCGCAGCCGGTCCGGGGTGGTCGGGTCGGGCCGGGTGGCGAAGAGTTCTCCCATGGCCGGGTACTCGCCGGTCAGGGCGCTGATGTTGACCTGGTGCGTGACCAGCACCCAGTTGACCGGCGCCCGCAGGGCGGCCACGGTGTCCAGTACCTCGCGCGTCTGGGCGTCGCTGTCGCCCTGGCCCTGAAAAAAGGAGTTGAGGGCGGGCCACAGCGCGTGGCGGCCAAACGCCAGCTGCGCCGTGTCCACGCAGCGGCACCAGGCGCTGCTGCGCACCGACGCGATGGCGATGCCCTCGCGCCGGAAGGCATCGCCCACGCGGCGCGACTGTTCTCGCCCGCTGGCGCTGAGGTTGCGCTGGGTGCGGCACTGGCCGAGGGTGAAACCCGGTGGGTCGCCCACGCCGGCTTCGGTCTGCGCGTGGCGCATCAGCACGGTACAGCCGCCTTCGCGCAGCAGACGCCAGAACGGGTCGTCGGTCTGCGCGTGTGCCAGACCCGTTGCGGTGCCTGCGGCCAGCGCCAGCCAGTGGCGGCGCGAGAGGGATGGATCGGGAATGGTCGGCATGGGGTGTCCTCAGGTCATGCCGCCGTGAGGGGTCAGTCCCGCACGTCGGCCACCGGCTGGTCGCCAAAGTCGGGGCGCTGCAGCCAGGTCAGCACGCGGGCGGCGGCTTCTTCCGGGCTTGTGAGCTGGCCCTGGCGCTGGAGTTCCACAAAGCGCTCGCGGTCGGGGAAGGCCGCCGGGTCACCGGCGCGCAGTTGCTCCTGCATGTCGGTGTCGATCACGCCCGGCGCCAGCGACACGAGCTTGGCGCCGTGTGTGCGCTGCGCCTCGTCCAGTGCACTGCAGCGGGTGAAGTGGTCCAGACCTGCCTTGGCCGCACAGTACGGCGCCTGCGCGGCCATGGCGCGGCGGCCCAGGCCGCTGGAGATGTTGAGCACCTTGCGCGGGCCGCGCCAGCCGGCGGCCACCCAGTGGCCGGTGGCGCGCAGGAAGGCCGCCGTGAGCTGCATCGGCGCTTCCAGCCCGACGCGCAGCGCGTCTTCCAGTTCGTTGCCCGGGCACTGGTCGATGGGGCCGATGCGCGGGATCATCCCCGCGTTGTTGATCAGGGTGGCACTGGCGATGTCGTCGGTGGGCTGCGTGTCCAGCCAAGCGTCCAGCCGCACGGCCACCTGGCTGGGCTGGCTCAGGTCCATGGACCACTGCACCAGCGTGGCGTTGCGCAGGCGGGCCAGCTCTTCCAGTTCGGGCACGGTGCGGCGCGAGATGCACAGCAGCATGCGGTCGGGCGTGAGCAGGTGGCGGGCCATGGCCAGGCCCATGCCGCGCGAGGCGCCGGTCAGAACGGTGAGGTGTTGGGCGGCAAGGCTCATGGTGTGCGGGGTCGAGTGGGACGATGGATCAGAACGGGCAGGGGGCTTCAAAACGCATCATCGCACCCGTGACCGGGTGCTCGATGTCCAGGCGGCGGGCATGCAGCAGCAGCCGGTCGGCCAGGGCTTCCTGCTCGGGGCTGGCGTACAGCGGGTCGCCCACGATGGGGTGGCCGATGGCCTGCAGGTGCACCCGCAGCTGGTGCGAACGGCCGGTGACCGGGTGCAGGTCCAGCCGCGTCATGCCCGAGCCGGGCGGCGGCGCATCGGCGATGCGCCAGTGCGTCAGGCTGGGCTTGCCGATCTCGTGGCTGACGATGCTGCGCGGGCGCGCCAGCCAGTCCACGATCAGCGGCAGGTCGATGCTGTTCCATCCGTTGTCGGGCAGCGGGTTGGGCAGATCTCCCGCCACCACGGCTTCGTAGCGTTTGTGGGTGCGGCGCTTTTCAAAGCACAGGCTCAGGTGGCGCTGCGCCTCGATGCCGCGCGCCATGAGCACGATGCCCGACGTCGCCATGTCCAGCCGGTGCACCACCAGTGCGTCGGGGTAGGCGGCCTGGGCGCGGGCGCTGAGGCAATCCTGCTTGTCGGGGCCACGGCCGGGCACGGCCAGCAGGCCCGCGGGTTTGTCGAACACCAGCAAGGCGTCGTCGGCGTGCAGCACGGTCAGGCCATCGGGCACCGCCACGCGGGTGGCCTGCGGGCCGGGGGGCTGCGGGCTGTGGGTGGGCGCCTCGCTCACGTCGCGCTGCCCAGCGCCTGCAGCAGCTCGGCCGCGTCCACGCTGCGTGCCGCGCCAAAGCCCGCCACCTGCCGTGCGCCCAGCGGGCGCAGGCGCACGAAGCGGAAATCGCCCAGCGCGGTCATGGGTTCGGCTTCGGGGAAGCGCGCCAGGTAGGCGGCCCGGCAGGCCTGCGCGTCGGCCCCTGCGACCGCATCAGCAGCGTCGATGTCCAGCGTCACGCGCGGCAGGGCGTGCACCGGCTCGCCGGCCACCTCGGCCTGGCAGATCATGAGGGAGGCGCGTGGCCTGCGCTGCAGGTTGCGCGTGTGCGCGGCCAGGCCGCTGATGTGGATGACCAGCGAGCGGTCCTGCCCGTCCACCACGAACGGCACCATGGACACGAACGGGGTGCCGTCTTCGTCCACCGTTCCCAGGGCCGCCACGCGTTGCGCCGCCAACAGTTCGCGCAGCGCGCGGGTCAGACGGGGTTCGTGGGCCATGCGGCGGTGGTCAGCGCACCAGCAGTTCGGCGCGGCGGTTGCGCGGCTCGGCCACTTCGTCGTCGGTCGGCACCACGGGTTCGCGTTCGCCGCGGCCCACGGCTTCGATCAGCTCGCGCTTGAAACCGCGTTCGATCAGCAGGTTGCGGATGGCGTGGGCGCGCTCCAGCGACAGCTTGTCGTTCGCTTCGAGCGAACCCTGGCGGTCGGTGTGGCCGGTGACCACGATCTCGCCACCCGAGCGTGCCTGGGCACGCGCCACGATGTCGGCCAGGCGGCCTTGCGATTCGGCCGTGAGCTGCGAGGTGCCGGGCTCGAACTCCAGCACGAATTTTTCGGGCGCGGGCAGGCGCTGCGCCAGCAGCTGCGGGTGGCTCTGGCGCACCGCGTCGGCGCTGGTGGTGGCGGTGCCGATGCGGCCGCTGCGCGCGACCTCGGCCACCTGGAAGGGCTGGTTCAGCACCTGCTGGCCTTCTCGGGTGCTGACGACCACGCCGCTGGCGCTGCCGTCGGCCTGTGGCAGCAGGGTCACGCGTGTGACGGGTGCGCAGGCGGCGAGCAGCGCGCTCAGAGCCAGGACAGTGATCAGCGGGCGGTTCATCGGGCAGCCTGGGTTTCGACAATGAAATCGGTGCCGCGCACGCCCACCACCGAGGTGGGCGTCTGCACCTTGAACAGATCGGGGTTGACCTTGGCGAGCACGCCGGTGACCACGCGCACCGAGCCCTGCAGCAGGTCGAGCAGGAAGTTGCCCTTCTGCGTGGTCGAGTCGAACTGGAAGCGGCTGAGGTCCACCGTGCTGTTGGGGCCGACGGTCAGCGTTGTGCCGTCCTTGAGCACCAGGGTGGCGGCGCCGCTGGCGCCGGTGCTCAGGCGCTCGGATTCGCGCAGGCCGTCGCCGGGCTGTGGCGTGCGGCGTTGCGCGGTCTGGGCGCCAGTGCTGCCGACCCAGGCCTCGCCCTGGACCTGTTTGAAGGTGCCGGCGCGCACCGGTTCGGCCGCCGCGGCGGTCTGGGCGTGGCTGGCGGGCGCGGCCAGCAGCAGCGCAGCGATCAGGGGCAGGGCAGGGGGCAGGCGCATGGGGCACTCCGGCGGTTCGGTCGCGCCCGGGCCGGGCGCGACGCAACAGGGAACTCAAAAGGCTTCAGAAGGCGGCCGATGGTACCGGAGCCCCGTCGCCCGCAGCAAGCCACGGCCCGGCAGGGGGCCGATAAAATCACGGCTTCACGCCGCTTGGCGCACCATCGGGCGATCCCGCCCACACCCCCACCACCCCATGACCCTGTTGCTCGCGCCCATGGAGGGCCTGCTGGACGCGACGCTGCGCGACGTGCTCACGCGCGCGGGCGGGGTGGACCGCTGCGTGAGCGAGTTCATCCGCATCACCAACACCCTGCTGCCCGAGCGCGCTTTCACCCGCGTGGTGCCCGAACTGCTGCACGGCGGGCGCACCCTGGCCGGCGTGCCCGTGCGCCCCCAGCTGCTGGGTTCCGATCCGTCCTGCCTGGCCGACAACGCGGCGCGGCTGGCCGGGCTCAGCCCCTTTGGCGTGGACCTGAACTTCGGCTGCCCGGCCAAGACGGTGAACGCCAGCCGCGGCGGTGCCGTGCTGCTGGACGAGCCCGAGCTGATCGGCCGCATCGTCGGTGCTGTGCGCCGCGCCGTGCCGGCCCACCTGCCGGTGTCGGCCAAGATGCGGCTGGGTTTCCAGCACGACGGCGTGGCCGAGGACTGTGCGCTGGCCATCGCCGCCGCCGGGGCCGACGAACTCGTGATCCACGCCCGCACCAAGGCCCACGGCTACAAGCCGCCCGCGTACTGGGAACGCATCGCCGAGGTGCGGCAGGTGCTGCCGCCCGGCCCCATGCGGGTGGTGGCCAACGGCGAGATCTGGACCGTGGAGCAGGCGCAGCGCTGTCGCGCTGTGACCGGCTGCGACGCGATCATGATCGGCCGCGGCCTGGTGACCAACCCGGGCCTGGGGCTGGCGATCCGCGGCCAGGCCGGCGGGGTGCCCTGGCCCGACATGCTGCCCCTGCTCAACCTGTTCTGGCAACGCGTGTGCCGCCGGGTGGAGCGGCGCCACCGCGCCGGGCGCCTCAAGCAGTGGCTGAACTACCTGCGCAAGACCTATCCCGAGGCGCAGGTCGCTTTCGACCAGCTGCGCGTGTCCAACGACCCGACCCACATCGAGGCCTGGCTGGCCCTGCACGCGCCGCAGCCGCACCGCCTGCCGGGCGAAGCCCATGCCCCTTGGCTAGCCGAAAAGCCGATCCCCGCGGCGCCAGCAGAGATTGCGGTGGCGTGTTAACGTCCGGCCCCGGTCAAGAGAAGAACCCACCATGAAGACCCTGCAACAGCGGCTGGAGAGCCTGAGCCCGGAGCGCCTGAATGGCATGCGCCGCGGCCTGGAAAAGGAGAGCCTGCGCGCGCAGCCCGACGCCAAACTCGCCCTCACCCCGCACCCCGCGGCCCTGGGCAGTGCCCTGACGCACCCGCACATCACCACCGACTATTCGGAGTCCCAGCTCGAACTCATCACCGGCGTGCACCCCAGCGTCGACAGCTGCCTGGCCGAACTGACCGAGGTGCACCAGTACACCGTGCGCAGCCTGCAGGCGCAGGGTGACGAGCGGCTGTGGGCGTCCAGCATGCCCTGCGGCCTGCCGACCGACGAAACCATTCCGCTGGGCCGCTACGGCAGCTCCAACGTCGGCCGCGCCAAGAGCGTCTACCGCATGGGCCTGGGCCACCGCTACGGCCGGCGCATGCAGACCATCAGCGGCATCCACTACAACTGGTCGCTGCCCGGCGTGGACAACGACGGCTACTTCGCGCTCATCCGCAACTTCCGCCGCCACGCCTTCCTGCTGCTCACCCTGTTCGGCGCCTCGCCGGCCCTGTGTTCCACCTTCGTCGAAGGCCGGCAGCACGAGCTGCAGCCGCTGGGGACCAGTGGTGCACTGCACATGCCGCACGGCACCAGCCTGCGCATGGGCAAGCTCGGTTACCAGAGCGACGCGCAGGCCACACTGGCGGTCAGTTACAACGGGCTCGAAGGCTACGCCGCCAGCCTGCACGACGCGCTGACGCGCCCGTGGCCGGCCTACGAAGCGGTGGGCATCCGCAACCCAGGCGGCGATTACAACCAGTTGGCGACCACGCTGCTGCAGATCGAGAACGAGTTCTACGGCACCATCCGCCCCAAGCGCGTGATCTTCCCGGGTGAACGCCCGCTGCACGCGCTGCGCGAACGCGGTGTCGAGTACATCGAAGTCCGCCTGATGGACCTCAACCCCTTCGAGCCCATCGGCATCGACGCCAGCACGCTGCACTTCCTCGATGTGTTCCTGCTGCACTGCCTGCTCAGCGACAGCCCGCCCGACACGCCGGAAGAAATCCGCGAGCTCGCGCACAACCAGCACCAGACCGCCGCCCGCGGGCGCGAACCCGGCCTGAACCTGTTGCGCAACGGCCAGCCCGTGCCGCTGGTGCAGTGGGGGCTGGAGCTGATCGACCAGCTCGGCCCCATCGCCGCGCGGCTGGACACGGTGCAGGGCGGACAGGCCCACGCGCAGGCCGTGGCCCGTGCCCGCGCCGGCTTGCAGGCGCCCGACACGCTGCCCTCGGCCCGCGTGCTGGCCACCATGCACGCGCAGCACAACGACTCGTTCCTGTCCTTCGTGGGGCAGCAGTCGCAGCAGATCCACCAGGGCCTGCTGGACCTGCCCTGGAGCGAAAGGCAGCAGGCGCGATACGAGGCCATGGCCCAGCAGTCGGTGGCCGACCAGAAAGCCATCGAAGCGGCGGACTCACTGCCGTTCGAGGTCTACCGTCAGGAATACGTGTCGCCCCACCGCCTGGGCAAGCCCCGGCCGGCCGTGGCCGCGGGTGCAGCCGTCCGGTCAGCCTCGGTCGTCACACCCTGATACCCCTGTGCGGTGCGCGTGTATCGTGCCGCACCGCGGGCGCTCGTAAGCTGCGGGTCTTTGATCAGCGGAGCGCGCCATGGACCTTTCGAACCCCCGCCGCCTCGGTGCGGCCGATTTCGACCAGGAACTGCTGATCCTGTTCGACGCCTATGTGCACGGCGACATCGACCGCCGCGGCTTTCTGGACCGGGCGGCCAAGTTCGCGGTGGGCGGCCTCACCGCCGCCGGGCTGCTGGCCGCGCTCAGCCCGGACTTCGTCATCGCCCAGGTCGTGCCCCAGGGCGACCCGCGCATCCGCACCGAGCGCATCACCTACGACTCGCCCCAGGGCAGTGGACCGATGAAGGCCTATGTGGCCCAGCCGGCCAACGCCACGGGCCGGCTGCCGACCGTGCTGGTGGTGCACGAGAACCGCGGGCTGAATCCCCACATCGAAGACATCACCCGCCGCCTGGCGGTGGCCGGCTACCTCGCCATGGCGCCCGACGCGCTCACCCCGCTGGGGGGCTATCCGGGCGATGAAGACAAGGCGCGCAGCCTGTTTGCCCAGCTCGATCAGGGCAAGACCCGGCAAGACTTCCTGGCCGCGGCGGCCCTGCTGAAAGCACGACCCGACAGCGCCGGCCGCCTGGGGGTGGTGGGCTTCTGTTACGGCGGTGGCATGGCGCACTTCCTGGCCACCCAGTTGCCCGACCTGGCCGCGGCCGTGCCGTTCTACGGCAACCACCCGCCAGCCGAAGACGCCGCCAAGGTCAAGGCGCCGCTGCTGATCCACTTCGCCGCGGTGGACGAACGCATCAACGCCGCCTGGCCGGCCTACGAGGCCGCGCTCAAGGCCGCTGGCGTGCGGTACACCGCCCACCAGTACCCGGTCACCCAGCACGGCTTCAACAACGACACCACGCCGCGCTTCGACCCCGCCGCCGCCCAGCTGGCCTGGGACCGCACGCTGGCGTTCTTCGCGCAGCACTTGAAAGCCTGAAGCGCTTTCAGTCCACCAGCGGCGTGAGCACCACGTCGCTGGTCGGGTAGGCCACGCAGGGCAGCACGCAGCCGCGGGCCTTTTCCTCCGGCAGCAGGCCGGGCCAGTCCACGCTGTAGCGCACCGTGCCCCCGGCCAGCTGGCCGATGCAGGCGCGGCAACTGCCGTTGCGGCACGAGGCCGGCCAGGCGTGGCCGGCGCGCAGCAAGGTCTGCAGCAGGCTGGCGTCGGCTGGTGCGGCCAGGGTCTCGCCGGTGGCGCCCAGGTGCAGGCGGTGACCGGCGGCCGGTTGTGGATCGTTCATGGCCGCGACTCTACCCGGTTGGCGCTGGGCCCCATGCTGGCGGGACTGCCTGTTTGTTGGGCAATCTGAAGAAGCGCCATGCAAATCAACGGGTTGCGTCGCTCTTACAGAGCTTGCCCAAACTTATGCACAAGCTTGTCCAAGCTTTGGCTGGACAAGTGGACAACTTTGCCCGGCCGACTGCCCGTTTCGCAGGCAGATCGTTGCTTCCCCTAGGGCCGCAAGCACTTGCGCGCGCCGTACAGGGTTCACCCTGGGTTATGCACAGGCTTGTCCAGTGCCGCACGGGATAACAACTGCACCGTGCGCCGGGGTGCTTGTGCACAGCACGAGCGCGGGCCGATGCGGTGGCCGAAGGTTCAGCTGGCCGCCCGCGCCTGGCCCCAATAGTGGTAGGTCCAGGGCCGCGGGCCGGGCAGGTAGCCGGTGTGCAGTACCGGGCACGCAAAGCCGGCGGCCTGCAGCAGGGCGGGGATGTCGCGGTTGAGGTGGCAACCGCC
>NZ_JBPCSJ010000111.1:0-2707 GCF_051007235.1 Hydrogenophaga sp.
GAACGCGCTTTCGGGGCCGACCAGCGATTCGTCGGCCATCACCGCGATGGGGTACTTGCCGGTGAGGCGGGCCAGGGCGTCGACGCTGGCCACGGGCTGCTCAACCAGTTCGCAGCCCGCATCCACGAGTCCCGCCAAACCGTGCTGTGCGTCGAGTTCGCTCCAGGCCATGTTCACATCCACGCGCACCGAGGCGGTGTCGCCGAGCGCCTTCTTGATGGCGGCCACATGCGCCACGTCCTCGCGCACCGTGCGGCGGCCGATCTTGAGCTTGAAGATGTTGTGGCGGCGCAGCGCGAGCATGCGCTGGGCTTCTTCAATGTCTTTCCCGGTGTCGCCCGAGGCCAGGGTCCACGCCACCGGAAGGCGCTCGCGCAGGCGGCCGCCGAGCAGTTCGGACACGGGCAGACCGGTGCGGTGGCCCAGCGCATCGAACAGCGCGGTTTCAACCGCGCACTTGGCGAAACGGTAGTCACGGAAGGCGGCGTGCAGGCGGTCCATCACGGCCGGTACACGGTTGGCGTCGGCACCGACCAGCTGGGGCGCGAAGTAGGTGTCGATGGCCAGCTTCATGCCTTCGGGGGACTCGGCGCCGTAGGCCAGACCCCCGATGGTCGTGCCCTCGCCGATGCCCACGGTACCGTCCGAGCACCGGATTCGAACGAGCATCAGCGTCTGGCCGTTCATGACGGCCATCGACAATTTGTGCGGGCGGATCGTGGGCAGATCGACCAGCATCGTCTCGACGCGCTCGATCACGACGGGGCCAGCGATCTGTTGTGAATAGGCAGTATGTTGCATGTGTTGTATTGGACGACCGCCGTCGTGCGCAATCCAACACCAAATTCATCTGGTTCGATACCTATTGGGTATCATTTGCCTGTTTTTCTCTGAAATTCAATGACTTAGCGAGCAACCACTCCAAAACCTATCGTTTACCCTAATGGATCTGCGTCAAATCCGGTACTTCGTGGCGGTGGCCACCACCAAAAACTTCACGCGTGCAGCGGAGTTGATGCACATCGCGCAGCCGCCCTTGAGCCGACAGATCCAGCTGCTGGAGGAAGAACTGGAAGTACAGCTCATCCAGCGCAACAGCCGTCCCATACGACTGACCGAGGCCGGCAGGGTGTTTTACGAGCAGTCGCTGCAAGTGCTGCAGCGGGTCGACCAGATGAAGGACACGGCGCGCCAGACAGGCCGGCACCACCGGCAATCCATATCGATTGGCTACGTTCCCTCGACGCTCTACGGAGGGCTGCCCATGCTGGTGCGCACGTTTCGACAGCGCTACCCAGACACCGACGTGCACCTCGTCGATATGGGGTCGATCCAGCAGATCCATGAGCTCAAGTCCGGGCGGATCGACCTGGGCTTCGGTCGTATTCGGACCAACGACACCACGGTGGCACGCTCGGTGCTGCGTGAGGAACGGCTGGTGTTGGCGATACCGCCAGCCTGGCCACTGGCGGCGGAAAAGGGGCCGGTGCGCCTGGAGGATCTGGACCACCTCAAGCTGGTGGTGTTTCCGAAGGAGCCGCGCCCCAGCTTCGCAGACCACGTGCTCGGTGTGCTGCACGAGAAAGGCATCAAGCTGGACGAAGTTCACGAGGTGCGCGAGCTGCATGCCGCGCTGGGCCTGGTGGCGGCGGAGGTGGGCCTGTGCATCGTGCCGGCCGCCGCGCGGCTCCGCGCGGACCTCGTGTACCGGCTGATCGCCAACGAGGAGGTGACGTCGCCCATCATCCTGAGCCACCGGCTCAACGACGACTCGTGGTACATCGTCGCCATCAAGCAACTGATCGCCGAGATGTACGCCCAGAACCCACCATGGCTGGACGTTCAGACCAACGCCTTCCCGTCCACTTAGGTGCAGGACGCGGGTTCACCAACCGCAAAGAAGATGGCCGATGTGAGCCAGGGACACCCGGTTTCCATAGCCGTTTGGGCGTTGGCGTTGAGCGACCGGCTCAAAGGATCTCGTCTGTCTGCTGACGGCATTGCGCCAGGCAGCGGCGGTCTTGCTTTGGACATTCGCGACGCCTTGAACACAAAGAAATGAAGCCATCTCGATGTGATGCGTCGTGGCCGCTTTGTTGTCCACCGGGGGGCTAACCCCCTGAGACGCAGCAGCCGCCACCGCGCCCCGCACAATGGCTGCTCTGTTCGCCGGAGCCCCGCCATGAACCTGCACACCCCCAACCCCTACGCCAGCACCCGCCTGCCGCTGTTCGCGCGCAATGTGGTCAGCACCTCGCACCCGCTGGCCGCGCAGGCCGGGCTGCGCATGCTGCTGGCCGGCGGCAACGCGGTGGACGCGGCGATTGCCGCGGCGGCGGCGCTGACCATCACCGAGCCCGTCAGCAACGGCCTGGGCTCGGACGCGTTCTGCATCCTCTGGGACGGGCAGCAATTGCACGGCCTGAACGCCAGCGGCACCGCGCCGCAGGCCTGGACACCCGGCTACTTCCACGGCAAGTACGGCGCCGACGCGCTGACACCGCCCAAACGCGGGCTGGATTCGGTGACGGTGCCGGGCGCGGTCGCGGGCTGGGTGGCGCTGAGCGAGCGCTTTGGAGCGCTGCCGTTCGCCGACCTGATGCAACCCGCCATTGAACTGGCAGAACGCGGTTATGCGGTGCCAGTGGTGGCGCAGCAGAAGTGGGCCGCCGCCACGCCCGAGCTGCAAGGCCAGCCGGGGTTTGCC
>NZ_JBPCSJ010000112.1:0-3681 GCF_051007235.1 Hydrogenophaga sp.
GCCCTGGCCCGCCTGCTGGCCGAGATCGACCAGCTGCCGCCCGACACCTTGACCGAGAAAACCGCATTCAGCTGAACCGACGTGCCGTGCACTGGTCGGCGCGCGTGCCTTTGTCCAGAACGCGGCGGAACCGGCTCTGCCGGGCCGCTCGCGTTGCCCCCCGGGGGGGGTGACGCCGAAGGCGGCGCGGGGGGGGCAGGCTGGATCATGCGTACGTGATCCAGTCCCGGAACTCGGCCCCGTCCAGGTGCGGCAGCGTGTTGTAGGTCAGCAGCGTGTGCCGCTTGGGGCTGAAGACGAACTCGGTCACCGCGCTGTTGCGGATGCGCATGTTCAGCTCGATGGTGGCGTCCGGGCTGAGGCCCAGCACATGGCCCACGGCGGTGGAGATCGGTCCGCCGCTGGTGACCATCAGCACGTTCTGGCCGGCGTGGTGCGCGCGCACATGGTCCAGCGCGCTGCTGACGCCGTGCACGAAGTCGGTGTACGCGGGCATGCCCTCGGGGCTGACGGTGCCGGCCATCCACTGCGCCAGGCCGTCGCGCAGCAGGCGAAAGTGCGCCCGGTAGCCTTCGGGCGTGTGCGGGTCGCCCAGGCTGGCGTCGCGCCGGCAGGGCAGCACGGCGCGGATCACCGCTTCGCTGTCGTATTCGTTCAGGCCGGGCCAGACCAGCGGCGCCAGGTCCAGCCCCGCGCCGCGCGCGATGCCCTGCCAGGTCTGCGCGTGGCGCTTGAGCGAGCCGGTGAGCACGGCGTCGAAGCGCAGGCCGCGTTCGGCCCAGTAGCGGCCCAGTCGTTCGGCCTGGCGCTGGCCAAGGTCGCTGAGCTGGTCGTAGTCGTCGGCTCCGAACGAGGCCTGGCCGTGGCGCACAAGGTAGAGGGTTCCCATGGGGCGCGATTCTCTGCGCCGGCCCCGGCGCGACTTTGTCCCCGCAGCGACTGATCGGGTTTGCACAGTGCCCGCGCTGTCACCTGCGCGATGCCACCCACCGGAAAAGGCGGGTTTTGGCCGGTGTTTTGTCGGTACCTGATGGAACCGCGGCGTGCTCCAATCCTCTGCATGAGATGTGTACCTTGGCCGCATGCTGCCTGATCTGAACACCCTGCTGTTGGTGCGCCTGGGCGTGGACGCCCTGATCGCCGTCGCCTTCTGGGGCCAGATGCGCCGCTACCCGGGTATCCACGGGCCGGGCTGGTGGTCGCTGGGCGCGGTGCTGAGCATCGCCGGCTCGTTCATGCTCATGGTGCGCGTGGCCGGTGCCGGCCCGCTGCTGGCCGGCCTGGCGGGGCTGATGCTGTTCGCCTCACACGTCTGCGCCTGGGTGGGGTTGCGGCGTTATCTGCGCCTGCCCATGCCCCGGCGCTGGCTGAGCGGCCTGCTGGCGGTGCAGGTGGCGCTGCAGGTGGGGCTGGCGCTGCGCGGCGACCAGCCCGCGGGCCACCAGATGGTGTACGCGCTGTCGATGATCGTGCTCGCTGTCCTGGTGCTGCGCGACCTGCGCCAGGCGGGGGCGCAGCGCCCGGCGCCCGAATACCGCGCCCTGGCGGCCCTGTCGGTGTTTGAACTGCTCCTGCTGCTGACCGTCAGCGGCTGGGTCGCCTTCGCCGGATCGCCGCTGGACGGCGTGGCCGCCGCGTTCCTGCTGATGTTCCTGTTGACCAAGTTCCTGCGCGTGCTGCTGTTCAGCGCCCTGGTGTCGCTGCGCCTGCGCCAGGAGGCCGACCAGGCCCGCCAGGCCATGGCCGAGCGCGCGGCCGACTCGCGCGCCCTCATCACCCACCTGGGCGCGGGGGTGGTGGTGTTCCGGCCAGACCAGAGCATCGTCTCCGTCAACCACGCGGCGCGCCGCTTCTTCGGCTGGCCGCTGGAGGACGACCCCGGCGCTGTGCCGCCCACCCCCGACTGGCTGCTGTTGCGCGAGGACAGCACCCGCCTGCCGCGGCGCGAGGTGCCGTTCGAACGCGTGCTGGCCACCGGGCAACCGGTGAGCGACGTGGTGGTGGGCATCCACAACGGTGACGGCGCGTCGGCCCGCTGGGCGCTGTGCAATGCCTACCCCGAGAACGACGCCATCGGCGGCCTGCGGCACGTGGTCTTCACCTTCGTGGACATCACCTCTCTCAAGCAGGCGCAGCAGCAACAGCGCGCGCTGGAGCAGCAGCTCTCGCAGTCGCACAAGATGGAAGCGCTGGGCACGCTGGCCGGTGGCGTGGCGCACGACTTCAACAACATTCTGGCGGCCATTCTGGGCAACGCCGACCTGGCGCGCCAGGACCTGGCCCAGGGCTCGCCCGCGCGCGAGAGCCTGCACGAGATCAGCAGCGCCGCGCGCCGTGGCCGCGAACTGGTGCGCCAGATCCTGGCCTTCTCGCGCCAGCAACCGCTGTCGCGCACGCCGGTGTGCCTGCGCGACGTGGTGGCCGAGACCACCAGCCTGCTGCGCACCGCGCTGACGCCGCAGATCCAGCTGTCGGTGGACGTGGCGTCGGGCACGCCGGCCATCCGCGCCGACGCGACCCAGCTCGGCCAGGTGCTGCTCAACCTCGGCACCAACGCCATCCACGCGCTGGAAGGGCGCCCCGGTCGCATCGCCTACCGGGTGCGCGGGCTGGAGCGGCTGGACCCCACGCTGCCCGCCGACGTGGCCCAGCTGTGCGGCGACAACGGCGTGGACGCGGTCTGCGTGAGCGTGAGCGACGACGGCTGCGGCATGAGCGAAGCGACCCTGCAGCGCATGTTCGAACCCTTCTTCACCACCAAGGCGGTGGGCAGCGGCACCGGCCTGGGCCTGCCCGTCGTGCTGGGCATCGTGCAGGCGCACGGCGGCGCCATCGACGTGGACAGCGCGCCCGGTCGCGGCACCACGTTCCACCTGTACTTCCCGGCCGCCACGGGTCTGCTGACCCGTCCGGAGGACAACGCCACCGCGCTTGCCGGTACGATGGCAGGCACTGTCACACCCACGGCCGAACCCACGGCACAACACCAGGAGCAACCCGAGATGGCCGAGACCCCCAGCGCCACGCAGCGCCACATCCTGTACCTGGACGACGACGACACGCTCGTCTTCCTGGTGCGCCGCCTGCTGGAGCGCCGCGGATACAAGGTGACGGCCTTCACCGAGCAGCAGCAGGCGATCGACGCCCTGCGCGCGGACCCGCAGGGCTTTGACCTGCTGATGACCGACTACAACATGCCGGGCATGTCGGGCGTCGACGTGGCGCGCGCGGTGCGCGCCATCCGCCCCGATCTGCCGGTGGCCGTGGCCTCGGGCTACATCAGCGACGAACTGCAGGCCGAGGCACAGGCCGCCGGCGTGACCGAGGTGGTGTTCAAGACCGACGCGGTGGAAGCGTTCTGCGAGCTGGTCGCCAAACTGGTGACCCCAAAAAGCTGACCCACCCCTGCGCCGCCTGCGGCGTCACCCCCTCAAGGGGGCGATGCGTGTGGCCCGGCAAAGCCGGTTCCACCGCATCCTTGAAGCAGACACTTTGCGCCGGAGGGGAAGTTGTTCCAGGGCACCGCGGAACCGGCTTTGCCGGGCCGCCAGTGCCGCCCCCTGGGGGGGAGGACGGCGCAGTGTGCTTGTCTACCCTGCCAAGACCTTGGCGAATATTTGGCTGTCGACGTTGCCGCCGCACAGCGTGACGCCCACGTTCAGCCCCTGGAGGCTTTCTTTT
>NZ_JBPCSJ010000113.1:0-7223 GCF_051007235.1 Hydrogenophaga sp.
CGCGCGGGCATGCTGACCAACCCGCTGCGCGACCGCTTCGGCATCGTGGCGCGGCTGGAGTTCTACACCGCCGAAGAGCTGGCGCGCATCGTCACGCGCAGCGCCGGGCTGCTCAACGCACCCATGGACGAGACCGGCGGTTTCGAGATCGCGCGGCGCTCGCGCGGCACGCCTCGCATCGCCAACCGGCTGCTGCGCCGTGTGCGCGACTACGCCGACGTCAAGGGCAACGGCCGGATCACCGCCGACATCGCCAACCGCGCGCTGGCCATGCTGGACGTGGACCCGGAAGGCTTCGACCTGATGGACCGCAAGCTGCTCGAAGCCGTGATCCACCGCTTTGACGGCGGGCCGGTGGGCCTGGACAACATCGCGGCCAGCATCGGCGAGGAGCGCGACACCATCGAGGACGTGATCGAGCCCTACCTGATCCAGCAGGGCTACCTGCAGCGCACGCCGCGCGGGCGCATCGCCACGCTCGCGGCCTACCGCCACCTGGGCGTGGCACCGCCCAGCACCGAGGGCGGCCTGTTCGGCGCCTGAACACGCACGCCACACCGCAGGGGACGGGGATGGACGAGCGACTGCCCGACGGCAGCCAGGTGTTCCGCGCCAGCTGGCGTGGCGGCATCACATGGCTGGCCGGCTTCAGTCTCGCGCTGGGCCTGCTGATGGCGTGGTGGGCGCTGGACGACCGCGGTGCGCCGGTGGCGCTGTGGGGGTTTGCGGCTTTCTTCGGTGGCATGGGGCTGCTGTTGTTCAAACCCGTGCTCAGCCGTCTGCCGGTGCTCAGCGTGGGGCCGCAGGGCGTGAGCGGCCAGCTCACCCGCGGCCACACCATGCCGTGGTCCGACATCACCGACGTGGAGCACCACACGGTGCAGGGGCAGGAACTCATCACCCTGGTGCTGCGCGCCGGCTCGCCCCTGCTGGCGCCGACCAAGCCGCTGATCGGCGGCGGCCTCAAGCGCAGCCTGAGCCTGCAGCCCCTGCGCAAGGCCGAACGTGCGCGGGCGGCCGACGCGGTGCAACGGGCTTTTCAACGCCACGCGGGTGCGCAGGCGCAGCGCGCGGCCCAGGCGCTGCTGGCCGAGTGGCAGGCCGAGGGCGACTTCGAGCAGCGGCTGCGCGACAAAACCCCCAGCCTCTGGGCGCTGTACGCGGTCGTGGCGCTGAACGTGGGGGTGTGGATCGCCAACCTGGTGGATGGCCTTAACCCGCTGCAGCCGGCCACGGCCGATCTGTTCCGCTGGGGCGCCAGTTCGGCCAGCGCCGTGGTGCGCGATGGGGACTACTGGCGCCTCATCACCGCCACCGTGCTGCACGGCGGGCTGATGCACCTGGCGCTGAACATGTACGCCCTCTGGGTGGCGGGGTTGCAGGTCTGCCGCTGGTTCGGCAACGGCCCGTTCCTGCTGATCTACTGGGGCTCGGCGCTGGCCGGCAGCGCGCTGAGCCTGCATTTTTCGGCGCAGCAGGCGGTGTCGGTGGGCGCGTCGGGCGCGGTGTTTGGCGTGCTGGGCGCGCTGCTGGCGGGCGTGTGGCAGCACCGCGAGCGGGTGCCCAAGGCGGTGGTCACCCAGCTGCTCACGTCACAGGGCCTGTTCGTGGCCATCTCGCTGGCCCAGGGTTTCACCCGGCCGGGGATCGACAACGCGGCGCACATCGGCGGCCTGCTGGCCGGCGCGGCCATGGCCTGGCTGCTGGTGGAGCTGGTGGACGAGCAGGCCAGCGCGGAGCAGCGGCGCCGCCGGCAGTGGCTGGCCACGGGGGTGGTGGCGCTGGCGGTGGGCGGCCTGGTCGCGAGCGCTGCGCCCGGGGTGGACCACCGCGCGCTGTTTGAACAGCAGACCGTGTTGCGCGAGGTGCTGCCGCGCTTGCAGGCGGCGGAATCCGCCCTGCAGCGGGACGCCAGAGCCCAGCAGGCCGGGCAGATGAGCGAGGCGCAGCTGATCGACGCGATGGAGCGCACGCACATTCCCGCCTACCGCGCGGTGGGCGAGGCCATGGCGCGGGTGCAGCCGGCCGCGCCGTCGCCGCAGCTGGACGATCTGCGGGGCCTGCAGTCCGGCGTGCTGGAGCTGATGACGCTGGAGGTGGGCAAGGCGCGCGGCACGCTGGACCCGGCACAGGCCGACCAGCGGGCCGGGGTGGTGTCGGCCCGGCTGGCCGATCTGGGCCAGCGCCTGCGCGCGCGCAACGGCGACGCAGGCGCCGATTGAGCAGCCCGCCCGGAAACCGCCCACAGGCCCTGTTCGCCTTCGCCTTCTCCTCCGGTCAGGCCGTCTTTTCGTCCAGCGCGCCGTCCCCGGTCTGCAGGTGGGTGGTGTCGGCCCAGCCCACCAGGCTCAGGCCTTCGGGGCTCCACAGCAGGCGGTTGACGGCGGTGTTGGTCATGGCCCAGCTGCGCGGGGCCTGCAGGTCCAGCCGGGTGGCGGCGCGGTAGAGGATGTCCAGCACGCCGCCGTGCGCCACCATCAGCACCTGTTCGCCGGGGTGGCGGCTGGCCAGTTCGGTGACGGCGGCGACCACACGCGCCTGCAACTGCAGCAGCGACTCCCCACCGGGCGGTGCGAAGTCGGGCGCGCGCCGGCGCCACAGCAGCGTCTCGTCGGGAAAGCGCGCTTCGAGCTCGGCCCAGGTGTGGCCCTCGAAACGGCCGAAGCAGCGCTCGCGCAGGCCGGTGTGGGTCTGCACCGTCTGGCCGTGCTGGCTGGCCACGGCTTGCGCTGTCTCGTGGGCGCGGCTGAGGTCGCTGGCGTAGCAGGCGGCGATGGGCTCCTCGCGCAAGGCCTGCGCGAGCTGCTGCGCCTGCCAGCGGCCGTGGGGATTGAGTTCGATGTCGGTGTGGCCCTGGATGCGGGTGTCGCGGTTCCAGGCGGTTTCACCGTGGCGCACGGCCAGGATGCGGGTGACTTGCAAGGGGAAATGGGGTGGGTCGCGGGATTCGTCACTGTAGCGGTTCGGCCATGGGGTGGCCATGCTGTCTGCGGGCGGCACTTTTGGTCACAATGCGCCGATGCCGTCGCCTGCCGATCTTTCGCTGGACTTTTCCTCCCTGTTTCAGTTTCTGCCTGTGGGGGCTTACCGCACGTCCAGTGCGGGGGTGATGCTGCGGGCCAACCCGGCCCTGGTGCGCATCAACGGTTACGACTCCGAGGAGCGGATGCTGGCGGACGTGAACCGCGCCAGCAGCGACTGGTACGTGCGGCAGGGGCGCCGTGCCGAGTTCCGCGCATTGCTCGAACGCGACGGTTTCGTGCGCGGTTTCGTCTCCGAGGTGGTGCGGCATGAGGACGGGCGGCGGCTCTGGGTGAGCGAAAACGCCCACGCGGTGCGCGACGCCAGCGGGACCCTGCTGTACTACGAGGGCACGGTCGAGGACATCACGGCCCAGATGCAGGCGCAGGAGGACCTGCGGGCCAGCGAGGAGCGCCTGCGCCTGCTGACCCAGCAGATCCCCGGCATGGTGTTTGTGGTGCACGTGGCCGACGACGGGTCGACCCGCTACGACTTTGTCAGCGCTGGCGTGCAGCAGATCTACGGCCTCACGCCCGATGACGTGATGAACCAGCCGGGCATCCTGGTGCGCTACCGCCACCCGGACGACGCCCCGCTGTTTGCCGAACACATCCGCCGCATCCACGCCGGTGCGCCGGACCGGGGGTTCGAATACCGCATCGTGCTGCCCGATGGCACCATCCGCTGGCTCTACCGCCGTGCCGACACGGTGTCGCACGACGCCACTGGGCAGGTGCGCGTGGGGCTGCTACTGGACATCACCGACCGCAAAAACGCCGAGCTGGCGCTGCGCGAGAGCGAGGCCTTGTGGAAGCTCGCACTCGACGGTGCGGGTGACGGCGTGTGGGACTGGAACATCGCCACTGGCGAGGAATATGTGTCGCCCCGCATCCTGGCCATGTACGGCTACGCCGACGGCGATCTCATGCCCCGGGCGGACGAGCTCGATGCGCTCACCCACCCCGACGACATCGCCCAGATGCAGGTCGACCGGCAGGCGCATTTCGAGGGCCGCGCGCCGGTCTACCGCAACGAGCACCGTGTGCGCTGCAAGGACGGCCGCTGGAAATGGGTGCTCTCGCGCGGCATGGTGATCAGCCGCGACGACGCCGACCGACCGCTGCGCATGGTGGGCACGCACACCGACATCACCGAGCTCAAGGCCGCCGAGGCGCAGCAGCGTGCGCTGGAAACGCAGCTGCGCGAGTCGCAGAAGATGGAGGCCATCGGCACCCTGGCCGGCGGCGTCGCGCACGACTTCAACAACCTGCTGGCCGCCATCCTGGGCAACCTCGCGCTGGCGCGCGAAGACGTGGGGCCGGACCACATTGCCCAGGAAAGCCTGGCCGAGATCAACCGCGCCGCCATCCGCGCGCGCCAGCTGGTGCAGCAGATCCTGGCCTTCAGCCGGCGCCAGACCCAGGAACTGCAGCGCCAGCCCCTGCTGCCCTTGGTGGAAGACGCGTTGCGCCTGCTGCGCTCGCTGCTGCCGGCGGCGGTGCAGCTGAGCACCCGGCTGGGCCACGCACCCGTGCCGGTGCTGGCCGACGCCACCCAGGTGCAGCAGGTGCTGATGAACCTGTGCACCAACGCCTGGCAGGCCATGGACGGCCAGCCCGGCGAGATCACCGTGGCACTGCGCGTGGTGCAGGTGGACCCCGCGCAGGCCCTGCAGCTGGGCAACATCGACGCCGGCGCCTACGCCTGCCTGAGCGTGGCCGACAACGGCCCCGGCATGGACGAGGCCACCCTGCGCCGCATCTTCGAGCCGTTTTTCACCACCAAGGCGCCCGGCAGCGGCACCGGGCTGGGGCTGTCGGTGGTGCACGGCATCGTCAAGGCGCACCGCGGCGTGATCGCGGTGCACAGCGCCCCCGGGGAGGGCGCGCGCTTTGACGTGTACCTGCCGCTGGCGTCCGATGCGGCGGCGGCCGACGCGGCGCCCCCCGCTGCCGGGCCGGCGCCCGCTCCCCAGGCGGCGGGCCGGCACATCGTGTACGTGGACGACTACGAAGCGCTGGTCTTCCTGGCGGCGCGCCTGCTGCGCAAGCACGGTTACCGGGTGAGCACCTTCACCTCCGGTGAAGAGGCGCTGGGCTGGTTGCAGACGCACGACGATCCGGTGGACCTGCTGGTGACCGACCAGAACATGCCGGGCATGAGCGGTGTGGAACTGGCGCAGGCGGTGCGGCGCTCACGCCCTGGCCAGCGCGTGGCCATCGTCTCGGGCCACGTCAACGAGCCGCTGGTCCAGCAAGCCCAGGCTGCGGGCGTGACCGAGGTGCTGGGCAAGCAGGACAGCATGGACGCGCTGGCCGAGGCGGTGCGGCAACTGCTGGAGGGCTGAAGTCGAGGGGAGCGCAGCGAAGGAGCATGGGGCCCCAGCCGCTTCTTCCTACCTTGGAACGTCGACGTCGACCTGCCGCGCGCCCGCGGGCGGGTTAGGAAAGTCTTTCAGCGCCGCGTCGAGCATCGCGCTCCAGAGTTCGGGGCTGCTGTTCCAGCGCCCATCGTGGCGGGCGCTGGTCTCGTACACCACCTGGCCGGTGGCGCTTTGCCGCACCACCAGCGACACCTGTCGCTCGTAGTAGGGCAGGTCCACGCGCATGAACAGCGTCGACCCCCAGACGCCGCCGCTGCCACCGTACAGGCCCCAGCCGCCGCCAAAGCCGTCCCAGGGCTCTTCCCAGGGGGCGCGCGGCAGCTTGAGGGCGCCACCCGACACCTGCACCGTCCAGGGCGCGCTGGTACCGGCGGGGTCGGCCAGGTTCCAGCCCACGCGGGCCAGGGCGGCGCGGGTCAGGCTCTCCAGCTCATCCTGCGAGGCCGCGGCCTGGCCTTCGCGTTGCGAGGGCAGGCGATCAAAGCGGTAGGTCTGCGGCGCAGCCGGGGCGCGGGCGCCGTCCCAGCGCGCAAAACTCTGCACCTGGTTGTCCACCCGGTAGACGCTGGCGCAGCCGCCCAGCAGCAGGGCCAGGCCCAGGATGGCGCCCTGCAGGGCGCGGCGGATCGGATCGGTGGTGCGGTTCATGCGGGGTCCTCCTCCAACGGTGCACTGCGGGTCGGTTCAGCCCCACGCTCCACCGCTGCGCGGGTCGCTGCCCCCCAGGGGCGGATCTGCCTTGGGGTGGCCCGGCGGCAGATCGATTTCAGCCGGCGGCGATCGGTATGACCGTGCGCAGGGCCGGTGCGTTCCCTTCGTCTGCGTCTTCGTCCACCGCGCGCGGCGGCGCCTCCAGCGGCTCCTCGTCGAAGGCCAGGTCGCCGTCTTCCACCGGCGCGCCGGTGGTCTTGAGGGTCTGGAACGGGTGGAGCGCGCGGTCCATCAGGTGGCTGGGCACCACGTGCTGCAGGGCGTGCAGCATGTTCTCCAGCCGGCCGGGGAACTGCTTGTCCCAGTCGCGCAGCAGGTTGCCCACCTGTTTGCGCTGCAGGTTCTCCTGGCTGCCACACAGCGTGCAGGGGATGATGGGGAACTGCCGCGCCTCGGCCCAGCGGATCAGGTCCTTCTCGGGCACATAGGCCAGCGGCCGGATCACCATGAACTCGCCGTTGTCGCTGACCAGCTTGGCCGGCATGCCCTTGAGCTTGCCGCCGAAGAACATGTTCAGGAACAGGGTCTGCAGCATGTCGTCGCGGTGGTGGCCCAGGGCGATCTTGGTGCAGCCCAGTTCGCGCGCCACGCGGTACAAGATGCCGCGGCGCAGGCGCGAGCACAGGCTGCACATGGTCTTGCCGGGCTCGATCTTCTCCTTGACGATGGAGTAGGTGTCCTGCGTCTCGATGTGGTACTTGATGCCCAGCTTGGACAGGTACTCGGGCAGGATGTGGTCGGGGAAACCGGGCTGCTTCTGGTCGAGGTTGACCGCGATGAGTTCGAAGTTGATCGGCGCGCGCTTTTGCAGCTTCATCAGGATGTCGAGCAGGCCGTAGCTGTCCTTGCCACCCGAGAGGCAGACCATGACGCGATCGCCTTCCTCGATCATGTTGTAGTCCACGATGGCGCGGCCGACCTCGCGGCACAGGCGCTTTTCGAGCTTCTTGTTTTCGAAGTCGCGTTTTTCAGGGGTCATGTCATTTCACCAAGTGCCACTTTCCATGCGGATCGCCACTTCGCAGTCGTCAAAAATTTCCAGCTTCGCGATTTTCACCCGCACGCCGATCACGCCGGGCAGCTGCATCAGGCGCCGCGTGAGCTTGCC
>NZ_JBPCSJ010000114.1:0-8159 GCF_051007235.1 Hydrogenophaga sp.
CGAAGCCGAAGCCGCCCGCGCCCAGGCCGCCGCCGAACGCCAGGCCGCGCTGCAGGCCAGCGTGGGTCAGCAGCTGCAGACCCTGCGCGACGAAGCCGCCACCCACCAGCAGGCCGCCACCGCGCAGCAGGCCGCCGCCATCGGCACCCTGGCCCAGCAGCTGGCCGCCCTGCGCAGCGACGAAGTCGCGCGCGGCGACGCCGCCGTGCAGCGCCTGACCGAACTGCAGGCCGCGCTGGCCACCCAGCTGGCCACGCTGGGCACCGCGCTCGAAGCGCCCATGGCCCGCCTGATGCAGACCGCTTCCGAAGCGCCCAAGGCCGCGGCCGAGGTGATCGCTCAGCTGCGCGAGCAGATGAGCCGCCTGGCCGAGCGCCACAACGCCAATGAAAGCGCCACCCTGAGCGAACGCGCCGAACTGATGGAGAGGATCGGCAGCCTGTTGCAACAGGTGCAGCAGACCACCGGCGAGCAGCGCGCCGCCATCGAACACCTGGTCGGCTCCGCCACCAGCGTGCTCGACCGCGTGGGCCAGCAGTTCGCCGACACCGTGGGTGCACAGGCCTGTCGCGCCGAAGCCATGGCCGAGCAGGCCGCCACCAGCGCTGCCCAGCTCGCCAGCCTGGGCGAAGCCTTCCAGCAAGGCACGCAGGAACTGGCTGCCAGCCACGAACAGCTGGTGCAGAGCCTGCAGCGCGTCGAAGGCGCCATCGGCCAGTCGCTCGCGCGCAGCGACGAACAGCTGGCCTACTACGTGGCGCAGGCGCGCGAAGTCATCGACCTGTCCATCAGCGCCCAGCAAGGCATCGTGGAAGACCTGCGCAAGCTGCGTGTTCCAGCCAAGGCTTCCGCCGGAGTGGCCGGATGAGCGCCCGCACAGCCGCACCGAAAGGCGCTTGCACCGCAGCGCGCGCACAGCGCGGAGGTATCTGAATGAGCGCTTTTCACGACGCTACCGACGACCTGCAGGCCGAAGGCGACGACAGCGCCGAAATCACCGCGCCCGCCTGGGCCGTGTTCGGCGACCTCATGGCCGGCCTGGTGGGCGCCTTCGTGCTGGTTTTCATCGGCGTGCTGCTCTCGCAGATCGACCTGGTCAACAACCTGCAGAGCGAGATCGCCAAGCGCCAGCAGGAAGAAGCCCGCCGCATGGCGCTGGAAAAAGCCCTGGCCGTGCCGCTGGCCAGCGGCCGCGTCACGCTCAACAACGGCCGCATCGGCATCAGCGGCAGCGTGCTGTTCGACCTCAGTTCCGACCAGCTGCGCCCCGAGGGCGAACAGCTGCTCAAGGCCCTGGTGCCGCCGCTGCAGGTCTACCTGGGCGAGCGCGACGAAATGCTCATGGTCAGCGGCTTCACCGACAACGTGCCGGTGCCCAAGAACAACGGCCAGTTCCAGGACAACCTTGAACTCTCGGCCCTGCGCGCCCTCAACGTGACGCGCGCGCTGGTCAAGGCCGGCATGCCGCGCTCACGCGTGTTCAGCGCCGCCTTCGGTGCCGAGCAGCCGGTGGCCAGCAACGCCGACGAAAAAGGCCGCGCCCTCAACCGCCGGGTGGAGATGGCGCCCGTGCCGCGCTCGCGAAACGCCGCGCCTGCAGGCGCACCCACGTCAACGCCCGTTGCCGCACCGGCCACCGAGCCCGCCCGCTGACCGCTGCCGCGCGACCCACGCCCATGAGCACCCGCAGCCCCCGTTCTCCGCTGGCCGAGCTGAATGCCCACATTCAACAGGCGTCGACCGCGGCCCGCGCGGGCCTGCCCGCCGGCGGTGGCGACTGGCCCGATCTGCGCAGCGCCCAGCGCTTCCGCGAAACCTGGGAACGCATCGGTGCCGAGGTGCAGGTGCAACAGGCCCGCGACCGCGCACCGCAGAACGCCGGCCCGCTCAACCCCCAGCGCCTGATGCTGGACACCCTGGCCCGCATGGGCGAACTCTCACCCCACTACCTGCGCCGCTTCCTCGCCCACACCGAAACCTTGCTGTGGCTGGAACAGGCACAGGTGCAGCTCAAGCAGGGTGTGGCGGGCAAGGGGGGCGCGGCCAAATTGGCCAAGGCGGGGCGTCAGAAGAGCTGACGCGTTGTTCGGGTGGTGCGGGATGAACGCGCCAGAAGGAGTTGCAGGGTCAGATCGAAAGCTGTCTTCGCTCAGCCTGTGAGGCGGTTGCTCAAACATTCGAACGTAGGCTAGGCGGTCAAAGCACGGGCCAGGTTCGTGCACCGCGTGCTCCATACCAAACCGGGTAACTCGTTGTTGGGGTTGCTCTTCAGTGAGGCAGCATTTCTATGATCGAGTGTTCGCGTTGGATTCAGTACACATAGATCGGGAATCCAGCTCTTCCGCTTGACGGAGTGCAAGTTCTTTGCGACTGATAAGGAAGCCAGTTGTGGCGCAGCTCAGGATTGCAATTGCATGGGCAATCAAGACGGATTGATTCCGTTCAAGTGGACCGGTGCCCAAAAGTGTGAGCAAAGACGAGGAGGCAACGGGGCCAGCGATACCGCCGAGCATGCACCCGATGTTGGGTCTGAGTGGAAGCTTGGTACCTGCTTCCACAATCACGGCCAACAATGCGTAAACGATCCCTGCTGCAAACGCGGGCAGCAGTCCAAATGTGAGCGTCGTCAAAGGAACGAACAGCAAGGCCGACGGCGACCTTACAACGATGGTTAAGAGTGGTGTCGCTAGGACAAGAAGGCTGGCACCAATGAGCGGAGCAAGCAGTGCAAACCGCCACGGAGAGAGTAGCCAACGGTAGTGCATCTGAGGTGTTGTTTAGTTACTGGAGACTGCGGTTTTGGTGGCTGACTTCGCACTGAATGAAAGAATACCTTGCGTCGACAGGTGCGGCACTGAAATAGAGTTACACGACATCTTCGGAGCCCTTTTCCCCCTCAAACGCCACCACCCGATTGACCTCCAGCTTGACCATGGCCCGGTTGAACAAATCGTGCCCCAGCCACCCGCGCAGCCAGCCCTGCAGCGCGGGCAGGGGCACGGCGACGAACCACGCCGGCTCCACCGCGGCGAACTGGCGCACGAAGGGGAAGAGGGCGATGTCGGTGGCGCAGGGCGCGGCGCCACCCAGTTGAGCGCTGTGCTGCAGACGGGCGTCCAGCGGCTGCAGCAGCACAAGCACCGCCAGGGCATGGTGGTGGGCCTTGATCTCGGCGGTCTCGCCGAAGCGTTCGGGGTATTTGGTGCGGTCCAGGTGGTGTTTGAACGGGCCGTCGCAGGCGGCGAGCAGGGCCAGGTTGTGTTCGCTCTGCGCGCGGGCCCACCAGCCCTCCACGTCGCCCGTGGACGTGAAGGCCCAGCGCACGATGTCCAGGCTCTGCTCCAGCACGGTGCCATCCGGCAGGCGCAGCACCGGCACCGTGCCTTTGGGCGACAGGGCCAGCAGTTCGGCGGGTTTGTCGCGCAGCACGATCTCGTGCGCTTCGAACGCCACGCCGGCCTGCAGCAGGGCCATGCGAGCGCGCATGGCGTAGGGGCAGCGGCGGTAGGTGTAGAGCAGCGGGGCGGTGGTCATGGCCCGGCATTACAGCGCAAAGCGCGCTGGCCGTGCGGGCGGGCGGCTACCATCGCCCCATGACCCAAGACACCCAGGACCCCATCCACGAAGACCGCGTGTGGAGCGACGAGCGCTGGACGGCGCGCGTGATCAAGAACGAAGACGACGACGGCTGGGCGGTGGCCATGTTCCTGGAAGGGCAGTCCGAGCCGGCCCTGGTCGGCCCCTGGACCATGGGGCGCGACAAGAAGAACCCCAAGCCGCTGGATGTGAACGCGTTCAACACGCTGGTGAAGACGGCGGGCGAGTTCATCCGCCGGTCCGAGCAGCAGCGCCACGCCGAGCTGAACAAGAACGTGAGCGTGACGGTGGACGGGCGCCGCATCCGCGTGGCGCTGGCCATCGTGCCCGACGAGGAGGGCGCCACCGCCACGCTGCGCGCGACCGACGAGTACGACGAGGAACTGGCCGTGGTGCCGGTGCCGCCCACCTTCAAGCTGAACGTGGCCAGTGCCGAGGCCTGGGTGGCTTCGGGTTTTGAAAAGCCGCGCCGATGATCGACGGACTGGTGGCTGGCCGGCTGATGGGCGATGCCTCGCGCCGCGTGGACAAGGCGGGGCGTGGGTATGTGGTGGCACGGGTGCTGGCGCGTAACCGGGCCGACGAGGAGTTCATCGTCAACGTGATCGCGTTCGACGAAACCCCGGGCACCGCGCTGCTGGCGCTGGCCGACGGCGACGCGCTGTCGCTGGCGGGCGGGCTCACGCCCAAGGTGTGGACCGACAAGCAGGGTGTGGTGCGCCCCAGCCTGGACATGATCGCCAACCGGGTGCTGGTGGTGGCGGGCTGAACCGTCGATCGCCGCAGGGCACGCCGCGGCCGCGGTATGCTGCGCGGCGGTCCGATACCCGAGAGGAACTTTCCTCGTACAGCGATGGGTGTCGCACGCCAGGCTGTGATCGATCTGTCCCGTTTGTTCCGTCCCTCCGACTGGCCCGAGCCGCCGTCCATCGTGGCCGCGCGTTCGGCCATGGCCATGCGCCTGTCGTGGATGACCGCTCTGCTGGGCCTGGGCATGTTCACGCTCGACCGGCTCTCGGGCGTGCCGGCCACGGCCGACAGCCTCATGACCCTGGTGCTGGCGGCCATGGGTGCCCTGTCCTGGGGCTTGCTCAGGGCGCGGCGCTACAACAGCGTGGTGTGGCTGCTGGTGGGGTTCCTGTTCGGTATGGCGGCGCTGTCGACCTGGTTTTTTGGCTCGGTGCGCACGATCAACATCGTGCTCATCCTGATGGGGCAGGTGGCGGCGGGCATTTTCCTCAGCCGCCGCGGTCTGGTGTGGACCACGGCCGTCGCCGTGGCCCTGTTCGGCTTGCTGACCTGGGCCGACGCGTCGGGCCTGCTGGCCGGACAACCCCGCTTTGTGGTGGGCTGGCGCACCTGGCTGACCCAGTCGCTGAGCCTGATCGGCGTGGCCGCGATGATGTATCTCAACCGCACCCAGGTGCGCATGGCGCAGGACCTGCACCTGCAGGAAGCGGTGCAGCGCCTGCAGACCCAGCTGGACCGGGACAACGGGGAGACCCGTTTCTCGCGCCTGTTCCGCACCAGCCCGACGCCGATGTTTGTGCAGTCCGAACGCACCGGTGCGATCGTGGGCGTCAACCGCGCGTTCGAGCAGGTCCTGGGCCATGCGCGCCAGGAGGTGTTGAACCGGCACGACGGGTTCCTGTGGCGGCACGATCCTCAGCACGAGGCGTTTGTGCAGGACCGGCGCCAGCACCGGCGCACCGGCTGGCACCCGATCACGGGCATCGGCCGGCACGGCCAGTCCATCGCGCTGGAGATCTGCAGCGAACGGGACGACGGGTCGGACGACGGCCTGCGCATCACCCTGCTGCGCGTGCCCGGTCACCACGCCACCGCCCTGCCCACGCAGCACGCGCCGCTGGAAGGGAGCGGCGCATGATCGATTCGCGACCGCCGGAAGACCCGGCCGATGTCGAGCGCCAGCAGGACAGCCACCAGCACAGCAGCCGGCGCCGTGTGCTGCTGAGCATCACGCTGACGATGCTGGGCATGGCCCTGGTGGACCATCTGCTGGCACCGCCCGGCATGGCGCTTTCGCACATCGCCCTGTCCATGGGCGGCATCGCCCTGATCGCCTACCTGTTGGTGCGCTCCGACCGCCGCCCATGGGCGAGCCCGCTGGTGGTGGTGGGCGTGCTGGTGTTGACCGCCTGGGCGGTGGTCAGCCATGGCTCGGTGCGCTCGGCGTCGGCGTTTGCCTTTCTCTTTGCGGTGGTGATGGCCGGCACCTACCTGAGCCTGCGCTCACTGCTGGCCACCACGGTGGCGGGTGTGCTGTTGCTGGCGGGGCTGACCTGGGCAGAGGCGACGGGACACCTGCCGCCCGCGGGCATGCAGGCCGATCTGCGCTATTGGCTCATGGGCAGCGTGATCATGGTGCTGATCGGTACCCAGCTCTACCTCACCCGCAAGGCGACCGAAGCCGTCTATCTGCGCCACCTCGCCCAGGTGGAAGACCGCCTGCGGCTGGAGCACGAGCGAGACCGGTCGCAGCGCCGTTTCCAGCGCATCTTCCAGCTCAACCCGACGCCCCTGCTGGTGCAGGCCGCTGGCAGTCGGGCGGTGTTGGAGGTGAACCCGGCTTTTGAACGCCGTTTCGGCTACGCCGCCGGGCAGGTGGTGGGGCAGCCAGCCGCCCGGCTCTGGGCCGACCCGGCGCAGTGGCAGGCGCACTGCCAGGCGCTGTTCGAGCACGGCCGTACCGACTGGCAGCCGGCGCACTGGCGCAGCGCCGACGGGCAGGCGCTGGACGTGCTGGTGTGCAGCGAACTCAACGAAGACAGTGCCGGGCTGCTGATCCTGACCTCGGTGGTCGACCACCCCGTGGGATCGGATGCGGGGCCGGTTTCGCGCTCCACAACGTCGTAAAAACCGTGAATCGGTGCAAATCGGCGCAAACGGACCACGGCAAATGGCTGCGCCGCACGTTCGGGGCGCATAATGGATGCCGCGCGGGTCTCAGGCCCGCGTTCTTCCAAGTGATCGGTCAGTTTCGCGTGCCACGGTGCACTTTCGGGTTTGTTGTGCTTTCGGGACCCCATCGCTTTTTGTATCTGCTTTCTTAGGAGTCCTCCATGGGCAACAAACTTTACGTCGGCAACCTGCCGTACACCGTGCGCGACGACGACCTGCAACAGGCCTTCAGCGAATTCGGCTCTGTCTCCAGCGCCAAGGTCATGATGGAGCGTGACACCGGCCGTTCCAAGGGTTTCGGCTTTGTCGAAATGGGCAGCGATGCCGAAGCGCAAGCCGCCATCAACGGCATGAACGGTCAGTCCCTGGGTGGCCGCAGCGTCACCGTGAACGAAGCCCGTCCGATGGAAGCCCGTCCCCCCCGCACCGGCGGCTTCGGCGGCGGTGACCGTTCGGGCGGCGGCGGCTACGGCGGCGGTGGCAACCGTTCCGGTGGCGGCGGCTACGGCCGCGGCGGCTACTGAGCCCTGCAGACCTGTTGAACCGGCTTCGTGCCGGGTCCAGTCAAAAAGCCCCGGAGCTTCGGCCACGGGGCTTTTTTCATGGGCGGCTTGCGGCGGCCATTGATACGGCGGCCAACGGCGCGGCCACCGGGTGGCCGCGTTGTCACTTTCAACGGCGGATGCGGTGGCCGGTCTTGAACACCCACCACACCACGGCCAGACAGGCGCTCATGAAGGCCAGCGTCATGCCGGTGCTCACCGCGATGTGCACGTCGGCCTGGCCGTAGAAGGCCCAGCGCAGGCCGCTGATGAGGTAGACCACCGGGTTGAACAGCGACACGGTCTGCCACGGCTCGGGCAGCATGCCGATGCTGTAGAACGCGCCGCCCAGGAAGGTCAGCGGCGTGATCACCAGCAGCGGCACCACCTGCAGCTTCTGGAAGCTGTCGGCCCACAGGCCGATGATGAAACCGAACAGGCAGAACGACACCACCGTCAGCAGCAGGAAGCCCACCATCCACACCGGGTGGGCGATGGAGTAGGGCACGAAGGCGCGCGCGGTCAGCAGGATCAGCGTGCCCAGCAGCAGGCTCTTGCTGGCGGCGGCGCCCACATAGCCCAGCAGCACCTCGACCCAGTTGACCGGGGCGGACAGCAGTTCGTAGATGGTGCCGGACCACTTGGGCATGTAGATGCCGAAGGACGCGTTGGAGATGCTTTCGCTGAGCAGCGACAGCATGAGCAGGCCGGGGATGATGTAGGCGCCGTAGTCGACGCCGCCGATGTCGCCCATGCGCGATCCGATGGCCGAGCCGAAAACAATGAAGTACAGCGAGGTGGTGAGCACCGGCGCGATGATGCTTTGCGCCCAGGTGCGGAAAGCGCGGTTCATCTCGAACCGGTAGATGGCGCGCACGGCGTGGACATTCAAACCCATTTTCAAGCCTCGGCTTTCTGTTCGTGGACCAGGCTGACGAAGATGTCTTCGAGCGAGCTTTCGCTGGTGCGCAGGTCCTTGTAGCCAATGCCCTGCGATTGCAGGGCGGCCAGCAGTTCGGCAATGCCGGTGTCCTCGTTGCAGGTGTCGAAGGTGTAGGTCAGCGTCAGCCCGTCGGCCGACAGCGCCAGCGGCCAGCT
>NZ_JBPCSJ010000115.1:0-9604 GCF_051007235.1 Hydrogenophaga sp.
CTGGGTGGCCATGGAGGGTCTCCGGTCAATAGGGGCGGAAGTTGCCGGTGCCGGTGCGCGGCACGGGCGCGCCCGCCACGGCCGCCATGCGCAGGCCGGAAGCCACCGCCTTGCGCCGCGGTGCCGGTTCGGGCGCGCCGCGGCGCACCACGATCTCGCCCTCGCCGCTGCTGAAGAAGGCCACCGACTGCTGCAGCTGCTCGGCCTGGCCCGAGAGTTCCTCGGACGTCGCCGCCAGCTCCTCGGAGGCCGAGGCGTTCTGCTGAGTGGCCTTGGAGAGCTGCCCCATGGCGCCACCGATCTGCGTGACCGACTGGCTCTGTTCGCTGGACGCTGCCGCGATCTCCTGCACCAGCTCGCTGGTGCGCTGGATCGAGGGCACGATCTCGCCCAGCAGCCGGCCCGCGCGCTCGGCCGTGTCCACGCTGTTGCCGGCCAGGTCGCCGATTTCCTTGGCCGCTTCCTGGCTGCGCTCGGCCAGCTTGCGCACCTCGGCGGCCACCACCGCAAAGCCCTTGCCGTGTTCGCCCGCGCGTGCCGCTTCGATCGCCGCGTTGAGCGCCAGCAGGTTGGTCTGGTAGGCGATGTCGTCGATGATGCCGATCTTGGCCGCGATCTGTTTCATCGCCTGCACCGTCTGCTTCACGGCCTCACCGCCATCGCCCGCTTCTTTGCTGGCCTTGGTGGCCATGCCGTCGGTGACGCGGGCGTTGTCGCTGTTCTGCGAGATCGACGCCGACATCAGTTCGATGGACGCGGTCGTCTCTTCCACCGACGAGGCCTGCTCGCTGGCCGCCTGCGACAGGCTCTGCGCCGTGGCGCTGACCTGGTTGGCCGCGCCGGTCAGCGCGTCCGCCGCCGAACGCACCTCTTCGATGATGCCGGCCAGCTTCTCGCAGCTGGCGTTGGCGTCCTGCTTGACCTGGTCGAACGTGCCGGACGCTTCGCGCACGATGCGCTGCGTCAGATCGCCATTGGCCAGGCCCGAGAACACACGGCCCACGTCGTCGACGATGCCAGCCAGGGCCTCGCTGGTGGCGTTGGCGTCCACCTTCACCTGGTTGAAGGTGCCTTCATAGCCGCGCGTGATGCGCTGGGTCAGGTCCCCGTTGGCGAGCGCACCGAACACCCGGCCGACGTCCTCGAAAATCACCGACGAGGTTTCCACCAGGGCGTTCACCCCTTCGCACAGCACCGCCACGGGGCCGGACTTGCCCTGCATCGGAATGCGCTGCGTCAGGTCGCCGCTGCGCGCCGCCGAAGTCACCTGCTGGGCCTGTTCGACGGCGCTCTCCAGCATGTGCTTGGTGTGCATCTGCTCGGTCACGTCGGTGGCGATCTTGACGATCTTGATCAACGCCCCGGTTTCGTTCTTCACGGGCGCATAGACGGCCTGGATGTACACATCCTGCCCGGACTTGCTCACGCGGCGGAACACGCGGTTCTGCGGCTTGCCGTCGTTGAGGTCGCGCCAGAACTGGTCGTAGGCCGGCGTGTTCGATTCGGCCGGATCGACGAACATTCGGTGGTGCTGGCCGACCACCTCTTCGCTGCGGTAGCCCAGCACCTTGAGGAAGTTGTCGTTGGCGCTGAGCACGCGACCGGTCAGGTCGAACTCGATGTAGGCGTACGAGGTGTCGATGGCGGCCAGGATGCCGCGCGCGTTCTGCCGCTCGATCTCGGACGTGGTGATGTCGTAGCGCACGCCGAGGTACTTCATGGGCTTGCCGTTCTCGCCCAGGATCGGCGCGATCACCGCATCCACGTAGTACGGCGTGCCGTCCTTGGCGCGGTTCTTGATGATCCCGCGGAACATCTGGCCCCGACCGATGGTGGACCACATCTGCTTGAACACGTCCTTGGGCATGTCGGGGTGCCGCGTGGTGTTGTGCGGCTGGCCGATCAGCTCCTCTCGCGAGTACTTCGACACCTCGATGAACTTCTCGTTGATCGACAGGATGTCGCCCTTCTTGTCGGCCTCCGAGACGATGCTGGTCTCGTTCATGATGTCCGTGCGGACCTTGAGCTCGGACTCGACCGCATCGAGCCGGGCCTTCAGCTCCGCCAGCGCAGATTCGGCGGCAGCGCGGGCCTTCGACTGTTCTGCCAGCGTGGCGCTCAACTGCGAGAGCTCGCTGCCGGCGAACAGCTGGGCCATCCAGGAGGGTTGGTGCTGTGACATGGTGTTTTCCTTCTTGGTGTGGAACAGGGCTCAATAGGGCCGGAAGTTGCTGGTGCGCGGCACGGGCGCACCCGCCACGGCCGCCATGCGCAGGTTCGAGGAGCCCGCACGTCGCCGCGGTGCCGGTTCGGGCGCGCCGCGGCGCACCACGATCTCGCCCTCGCCGCTGCTGAAAAAGGCCACCGACTGCTGCAGCTGCTCGGCCTGACCCGTGAGTTCTTCGGACGTCGCTGCCAGCTCCTCGGAGGCCGAGGCGTTCTGCTGCGTCGCCCGCGACAGCTGGCCCATGGCACCACCGATCTGCGTGACCGACTGGCTCTGTTCGCGCGACGCCGCCGCAATTTCCTGCACCAGATCGGAAGTGCGCTGGATCGAGGGCACGATCTCGCCGAGCAACTTGCCCGCACCCTCAGCCGTGTCCACGCTGTGACCCGCGAGGTCACCGATTTCCTTGGCCGCTTCCTGGCTGCGTTCGGCCAGCTTGCGCACCTCGGCCGCCACCACCGCAAAACCCTTGCCGTGTTCACCTGCGCGAGCGGCCTCGATAGCGGCGTTGAGCGCCAGCCGGTTGGTCTGGTAGGCGATGTCGTCGACGATGCTGATCTTGGCGGCGATCTGCTTCATCGCCTGCACCGTCTGGGTCACGGCATGACCGCCCTCGCCGGCCTCTTTGCTGGCCTTGGCCGCCATGCTGTCGGTGATGCGCGCGTTGTCGCTGTTTTGCGAGATCGAAGCCGACATCTGGTCGATCGAGGCCGAGGTCTCTTCGACCGACGCGGCCTGCTCGCTGGCGGCCTGCGACAGGCTCTGCGCCGTGGCGCTGACCTGGTTGGCGGCGCCGGTGAGGGCTTCGGCCGCCGAGCGCACCTCGTCCATCACCTCCGACAGCTTGTCGCAGGTGGCGTTGGCATCGTTCTTGACCTGCTGGAACACGCCTGCGTACTCGCGCTCCATGCGCTGACTCAGATCTCCACTGGACAGCGCGCCAAAGATGCGCCCAACATCCGTGAATACAACGCCCGTGGTCTCCAGCAGAGAGTTGATGCCTTCGCTCAACACCAGGGGCGCACCGGTCTTGCCTTCTATCGGAATGCGCTGATCCAGGTCGCCCTCCTTGGCCGCCGCGATCACCGCCTGGGCGTGTTCCGCCGCCTCGCCCAGCATGCGCGCCGCCCGAATCTCGGAGGTCACGTCGTTGGTGATCTGGACCACCTTGAACACGCGTCCCATCTCGTCCTTGACCGGCGCATACACACCCTGAATCCAGACATCGCTGCCGGACCTGGTGATGCCCTGGAACGTTCCACTGCGCGACACCCCCTCATTGAGTTCCCGCCAGAGGTCGGCATAGCCTTCCTTTCCTGCCTTGGCCGGATCCACAAACATGCGGTGGTGCCGTCCGGCCACTTCCTCCAGCCGGTAGCCCATCATGGTGAGAAAGTTCTGGTTGGCCTGAATCAGCAGGCCGTCGGTGGTGAACTCAGCGTAAGCCGACGAGTTGTTGATGGCATCGACGATGCCCTTGGCGTTCTGCCGCTCGATCTCCGAAGCGGTGATGTCGTAGCGCACGCCGAGGTACTTCATGGGCTTGCCGTTCTCGCCCAGGATCGGCGCGATCACCGCGTCGACGTAGTACGGCGTGCCGTCCTTGGCGCGGTTCTTGATGATCCCGCGGAACATGTCGCCACGCCCGATGGTGGACCACAACTGCTTGAACACCTCTTTGGACATATCCGGGTGCCGCGTGGTGTTGTGCGGCTGACCGATCAGCTCCTCTCGGGAGTACTTCGACACCTCGATGAACTTCTCGTTGATCGACAGGATGTCGCCCTTCTTGTCCGCCTCCGAGACGATGCTGGTCTCGTTCATGATGGCGGTTCTCACAGCCAGCTCCGCTTTCACGGTTTTCAGCTCCAGCTCGGCGGCTTCAAGGGCCTGGTTCAGGCGTGTGAGCTCGCTGCCGGCGAACAGTCGAGCGAGCGGGGATACAGAGAGCTGTTGCGTCATGGCGTCAATCCTTCAGGGTGCGTGGGTACAGACGGGGTGGTGTGCGGGGATATCTTGAACGGTTGCCGCGCCCTCGCAGGCGGGTGGGTCGCCAGCTGGCTGAGGGAGGCCACATCAAAAATCAGGGCGACATCCCCGTTGCCCAGGATGGAAGAACCCGACATGCCGCGCAGGCTCTTGAACATGCGGCCCAGGGGTTTGATCACGGTCTGGTGCTGGCCCAGCAGCTGGTCGACCAGCACGCCAAAGCGCTGGCCGCCAAACTGGATCACCACCACGCTCACGCGCTCGGGCTCGGGCGCATCGAGCGCGTACAGCGTGCGCAGGCTCACCACCGGCAGCACCTGGCCGCGCAGCTCGACCACACCGCGCCCGCTGGCGTCCATGTCGGCGGCGGCCGGGCGGTTCTCGATCACTTCGACCACCGCGTCCAGCGGGAAGATGAAGCGCGAGTCGCCGACACCGATCAGGAAGCCGTCGATGATGGCCAGCGTCAGCGGCAGGCGGATCTCGATGGTCGAACCCTGACCGGCCTCGCTGGTGAGCAGCACCGAACCGCGCAGCGCCTCGATGTTGCGGCGCACCACGTCCATGCCGACGCCGCGGCCGCTGAGGTTGGTGACCTTCTCGGCGGTGGAGAAGCCGGGTTCAAAAATCAGCTTGAGGATGTCGGCGTCCGGCGGCACCACGCCCTGCTCCAGCAGGCCGCGCTCCCAGGCGCGGGCCAGCACCTTCTCGCGTTGCACGCCGCGGCCGTCGTCGGTGATGCGGATCAGGATGCTGCCGGACTCGTGGCAGGCCGAGAGGATGAGCCGGCCCTGCGCCGGCTTGCCGGCGGCGACGCGCTGCTCGGGTGTTTCCAGGCCGTGGTCCAGGCCGTTGCGCACCAGGTGCATCAGCGGATCGGCGATGCGCTCGACCACCGACTTGTCGAGCTCGGTTTCGCCGCCCACGATCTCCAGCGCCACGTCCTTGCCCAGCTCGGCCGCGGTGTCGCGCACCACACGCCGAAAGCGCGAGAAGGTCTCGCCGATCGGCACCATGCGCAGCTGCAGCGTGCCGTTGCGGATTTCCTCGATCAGGGCACTGATCTGTTCGTTGGCCTCGATCAGCGAGCCCTGGCGGCTCGCGCGCGCCAGCAACGAGGCGCCGGCACCCGCGATGACCAGCTCGCCCAGCAGGTTGATCACGGCGTCGAGCCGGTCGGCCTGCACGCGGATGAAGCGCTGATCGTCCATGGCGGTGGCGCCGCCTTCGCGGGCCTTGGCCGGTGCGGCCTTGGGCGCGGGGCTGGGTGCAGCGGGCACGGCGGCGGCGTCAACGGCCAGCGGTGCGGCCGTCTCGGCCACGGCGGGCGGTGTGATGGCCAGCGTGCAGTCGTCCCGTACGAAGCTGAAGGCGGCTTCGATGGCGTCCTGTGGCGATGCCGTCACCAGGTCGAAGTCGAACGCCAGGTGGCAGCTCTCGGGGTCCAGGGTGTCCAGCCCGGGCACGGCGGAGGCGTCACAGACGATGCGGGTGATCTCGCCCATGCCGCGCACGTAGTTCAACACCGCCAGCGGGTCCATGCCGTTGCGAAAGGTGTCGGCCAGAAAGGCCACAGACACGTTCCACGGCCGGTCGGCGGCGGACGGGCCAGCGGCCGGTGGCGTGGCTCCGGTGGCAGGGGCGCCGGCCTGCGCCGTGTCGCCGCTGAAGGCCTGCAGCCGGGCTTCGAGGTCGGCGCGGGTGGCCACGGCGTCGGCGTCCGCCTGCGTCTGTGTCTGTGCCAGACCGATCAGGTAGCGGATCTGGTCGTTGCACTGCAGCAGCAGCGTGCTCATGGCGGGCGTGAGCGTCACGGCGCCATCGCGCAGGCGGTCCAGCAGGGTCTCGACGTGGTGTGTGAAGGCCACCACCTCGTCCAGGCCGAAGATGCCGGCCGATCCCTTGACGGTGTGGGCGCAGCGGAACAGCGCACCCAGCAGGTCCTGGCTGTCCGGCTCGTCTTCCAGCTGCAGCAGCAGCTGTTCCAGCATCTCCAGCTGTTCGCCGGCCTCGCTGATGAAGGCGGGCAAAGCCTCGGCGATGAAGCTGTTGTCTTCCTGGGCGCTCATGCAGGGGCTCCTTCGGGGGTGCAGGTGGCGAGCCAGTCGCCCAGGCCCAGCGCACTGCAGGCATCGCACAGCACGGCACTGGGTTGTTGCAGGACCAGGGGCTGGCCCTGTTGGCTCAGGGTGTGCGAGAGCGAGACCAGCAGTTGCACGCCCGCCGCGTCGATCTGGTCGACAGCGCTCGCATCGAGCGGCCAGTGTTCGCTGCCCGCATCGCCTTCGGCAGGGCGCTCGCCCAGCCAGGTCAGGCACTGGCCCCTGAGTTCGCCCACCGTGTAGATGGTCAGTTCGGCAGGAAGGGTGCGCGTGTGGCTCATGCAAGTTCCTCGGTTGTCGTCGCCGGCCTGCGGGAGGGGGTCGTGTGCAGCGCGCCGGGGCGCTGCACGTCAAGGTGTCAAGGCAGGATCAGCTTGGACACCGCGTCCAGCAGTTGCGGCGGGTTGAAGGGTTTGACGATCCAGGCCTTGGCGCCGGCCGCCTTGCCCTGCTCCTTCCTGGCGTCCTGACCCTCGGTGGTGAGCATCACCACCGGCGTGAACTTGTGGCGCGGGTGCTTCTTGACCTCGGTGACGAAGGCGATGCCGTCCATCACGGGCATGTTCACGTCGCTGACGATCAGGTGCACCTTGCCCGCCTTCTCCAGCTGGGCCAGGCCCTGCTTGCCGTCAGCGGCTTCGAGCACCTCGTAACCCGCGCGGTTGAGGGCCAGCTTCACCACCATGCGCAGTGAGCTGGAGTCGTCGACGATCAGAATGGTCTTGGCCATGGAGACTCCCGGGTCGGAGGGTTCAGAAAAAGGTGGTTTCGCTGCTGCTGCCGGCAGACGCTGGCGCAGCGCCGCCGGCGCTGCGCTGCTCATCGGTGGTGTAGCCCGCGGTGAGCAGGGCCTCCCATTCGGCGGCATCGGGGACGCGGCCCTCGGCCAGCGAGGCCTGCAGCCGCTCGGCCGCCTGGGCCATGGACTGGCGCACCTGGTCGAGGATCTGGTGCACGCGGTCCTGGAACTGAAAGGCCACCATCAGCTGCTCCACCTCGGCCTTGACCATCGCGCCGCGAGCGCGCAGCTCGACGGCACGGGTGTTGAGGTCGGACACGGCGCCGTCGACGCGCGCGATCACGTCGCTGATCAGCTGCCCGGAAGCGTTCACCGCCTGGGCGTCGCGCCGGGCATGGGCATCGGCCTCTTCCAGCGCCTGGTGCATGCGGGAGCCGAACCGGTCCACCTGGTCGGTGATGTTCTTGCCCGTGTTGCCAGATTCGGTGGACAGCCGCCGCACCTCGGCGGCGACGACCGAAAAACCGCGACCGCTTTCGCCCGCGCGCGCCGCCTCGATGGCCGCGTTGATGGACAGCAGGTTGGTCTGGCGCGCGAGCTTGCTGACGTCTTCGGCCATCTGCGCCAGGCTCTGCGAGGCGGTCGAGAGCGAGCGCACCGAGCCGAGCATGGCGTCGCGCGATTGCACCAGGTGCGAGAAGGTCGCGAGCAGCTCGCGCAGCCGCTCCTCGCATTGCGCGAGCATGGCGGCCCGCTCGTCCACCTCGGCGTCGGCGTCATCGCTTCCGCCGGACGGCGCCACGATCGCGTCCAGCGTCTGGAGGATGGAGGTGAAGCCGCCCAGTAGGGCCTGGGTGGCCTCGTGCATCTGGTCCTGGGCCGTGCCCAGGTGGGTGGACCACAGCTCGGAGGCCTGGGTCAGGCGCTGCGCCACCTCGCCCAGCATCGGCGGTACCGCTGGTCGCGGCGACGCTGGCAACAGCCGCGCCAAGGGCTGCATCAGCCAGGCGCCCAGGCCGCCGGGCCGGTCCGCCGACGCGGCATGGGGGTGCAACAGGACACGCATACCAAGGTGCTCGATGTGGATGGAAAGGTGGCGATCCTGTCAGCCGAACGGTTTCAGCCGTTCCCCATCGAATCACCGGTTCTTCCACTATCGACCGGAATGCGCCGACCTTAAGACCAGATAAAAGCCCCGGATGGCCCGGTTATCGCGCCAGCTGGGCTCAAACCGCGGCGCGGATAGGCACCGTTCGCCGCGCCGGCGGCTCGGCCCGCGCCCGCAGCTGCCCACACCCCCCGTCCACGTCCTGCCCGGCGGACATGCGCAGCTTGGTCAGGATGTGGCGGCGGTGCAGGCGGCGCGCGATGTCGGCGGCCTTTTCCCAGCTCGGCCGCACATAGGGCATGCCTTCGGTGGTGTTGTAGGGGATCAGGTTGAGGATGGCGTACTTGCCCGTGAGCAGGCGCACGAGGCCCTCGATCTCGTCGTCGCCGTCGTTGATGCCGTCCAGCAGCGTCCACTGGTACTGAATGGGGTAGCCGGTGGCGCGGGCGTAGGCCTCGCCGGCCTCCACCAGTTCTTCGGGCGTGAGCAGCGGCGCGCGCGGCAGCAGCTCGCGGCGCAGATCAGCCTTGGTGGTGTGCAGCGACAGCGCCAGCGCAGGCTTGACGGCGCCACGCGGCAACTCGTCGAACACGCGCGCGTCGCCCACGGTGGAAAACACCAGGTTCTTGTGGCCGATGTTGCCGGCCGTGCCCAGCAGGTCGATGGCTTCCAGCACGTTGTCCAGGTTGTGTGCGGGCTCGCCCATGCCCATGAACACCACCTTTTTCACCGGCCGGCGGGTGCGCGCCAGCGCCACCTGGGCCACGATCTCGGCGCTGCCCAGCTGGCGGATCAGTCCCGTGGTGCCGGTCATGCAGAAGCGGCAGCCCACGGCGCACCCCACCTGGGTGGACACGCACAGGCCGGGCGTGCGGTCGGGCAGCAGCAGCACGCTTTCGACCAGCTGGCCGTCGCCCAGCTTCACCAGCAGGCGTTCGGACCCGTCGTCGCCCGGGTGGGCGGATTCGAGCTGGGCGAGGCCCGCCAGATCGGCTTCGAGCGCCGGCAGCGCGGCGCGCAGCGTGGCGGGCAGGAAGTGTTCGATCTGCCGCTTGCCCGCCGTCTGCGGCAGGGCGTTGCTCCACAGGCGGAGCACGCGGTGCTGGTGTTTGGGCAGGGCGCCGAGCGACGCGAGCCGCTGGCGCAAGTCTTGGATGCGCATAGGCTGGATTGTCCCTGACGGTCTTGCGAAACGCGGCTCCGCCCCACAATGGACCTTCAAAGGAGACTCCCACGATGAAGTCCGTGCAATTCATCCAGCGCAACACGCAAGGCCACTGGGTCGGCGACGGGTTCCCCGTGCGCACCCTGTTTTCGTACAACGACGACCCCGCCGCGTTCTCACCTTTCCTCATGCTCGACTACGGCGGCCCGGTGGTGTTCGAGCCGACCACCAAACGCCGCGGCGTCGGCGCGCACCCGCACCGCGGGTTCGAGAC
>NZ_JBPCSJ010000116.1:0-7455 GCF_051007235.1 Hydrogenophaga sp.
TTTACGCAGTGAGGGGATGTTCAAGCCAGGATGCGGTGGAGCCGGCTTTGCCGGGCCACTCGCATCGCCCTCTGGGTGGGGACGCCGCAGGCGGCGCAGGGGGGTTACTTGCTCACGAAGCGCACGATCATCTCCACCACCGCCGCGCGGCGCAGCGTGGCCACACCAGGCGCGGTGAAATCGCGCTTGAAGATCAGGCCGAAGGTGTGGCGGTTGGAGACGTTGAAGAACGTCAGTGCCGAGATCGATGCGTGGATGTCGATCGGGTCCAGCCCCGGGCGGAACGCGCCACTGGCCACGCCGCGCTCGTAGAGCTTGTGGATCGACGAGATGGCCGGCACGTTGAGCTGCTGGATCGTTTTGCTTTGCGCCAGGAACTGGCCGCGATTCATGTTTTCCGAGACCACCAGACGGATGTACTTCTCGTTGCTGGCGTGGTGGTCGAAGGTGAATTCGACCAGCCGGCGCAGCGCCGCTTCGGGCTCCAGATCGTCCAGGTTGAGCTGACCCTCGATCTCGCGCATGCGGCGGTACGACTCCTCCAGCACGGCCAGGTACAGACCTTCCTTGCTGCCGAAGTAGTAGTAGATCATCCGCTTGCTGGTGTGCGTGGCCGCCGCGATCTCGTCGATGCGCGCGCCCGCCAATCCTTTCTCCGCGAACTCCGCCATCGCCACTTCCATGATGTTGGCCATGGTGCGCTCGGGGTCGTTGGTGCGCGTGGGCTCGCGCGCCACCAGCGGCTTGGCGCGGGTCCCGGGTCGGCGAGAATGTACTGGTTCGTTCATTTCGGCAGTATAGGGGCGGCCCGGTCGCTTGGGGGCCGCCGCCCGGTGGAGCGGTGGCTGTTGCGGGTTTACCCTGTACGATCCGCCCTCGACTTCGCCCCGTTGTCTTGTCCGGACGCCCCCACGCCATGCCCCCCACCACCGCCCATGCTTTCGCGTCGGCCTTCTCGAAAAAGCCCGTCGAGGGCACGCCCGAGCCCTGGAGCGGGCGGCTGGACCCGGACGGCGTCAAGCGCCCGGGTGGCCTGCTGATCGCGGCCCTGATGCAGGCCGCGGCGGAGCGCGACCTGTCGCTGAGCGAACTGGCCACAGCCATGGGCGTGAGCTACTGGGGGCTGAGCCAGCTGCGCATCGGGTTCCGGCCCATCGAGTCGCTGGACGACGACCTGGCGCAGGCCAGCACCGCGTTTCTGGACCTGCCGGCCCTGACCATCCAGATGCTGGCCGGCGTGGTCGATCCGGCCGAGGCGCTGGCGAGTCTGCCGTTGATGGGCGAAGACATCTGGCACGCGCGCCAGCTGCTGGACACCGAGCCGGCCGATCTGGTGCTGCTGCCCCCGCCCAGCCGATCGCGCCCGCTGCAGTCCCTGAGCGTGGACGAGCTGGCCGTGCTGCACCTGGAGCACGGCCGGAACCCCGCGGTGTGTGACGCGGTGCGGGCCGAACTGGCCTGCCGCCCGCTGTCCAAGACCGAGCGGTTGCGGGCCGCACTGGGCGCGGCGGCCGAGGCGCCCGTCGAGCCACCACCCGCGGCCGCACACCAGCCGCCCATCCTGCGCTGCGTGTGTTGTCACAAGCGCCTGCGCATTCCTGTGCTGGATGCCCCGGGCGAGGTGCGCTGCCCGACCTGCCAGACCGAGTACGCGGTGCACTGGCAAGCCTCGGTCTGCCTGGTGCAACGCATCGAGGCGCCTGAGCCGGAGGTCGACGCCGACGACGGCGACCAGGCCGGGTCGGACGTGGTGGCCGAGGCCACACTCTGGTCCGTGCTGGGTCTGGAAGAGGGCAGTGCCTGGGACGCCGTCGAGCGCGCGCGCCGCACCCTGCTGCAGCAGTACCACCCCGACCGCCTGGGCCATGTGCCGCCGCTGGTGCAGCAACTCGCCGAGCGCGAGTTCAAGCGCGTGAGCGAGGCCTACGAAGCGTTGAAGTCACAACGCTGAGGCCTGTCGGGCATCCGGTGGCCGAGTTCAGGCCGCCGTGAAGTGCGCGGCGTCCATCACCTTCAGGTCTTTCGCCACCAGCGGCACAAAGTCCATCTGGTCCAGCACGTCGCGCTGAAGGTCGATGCCGGGCGCGATCTCGAACAGCTCGATGCCTTGCGGCGTGAGGCGGAAGCTGCCGCGCTCGGTGAGGTACAGCACCTCCTGCCCGCGCACCAGGCCCTGCGGACCGCTGAAGGTGATCTGGTCCACCTTCTTGACCAGTTTTTTCACCGCGCCTTGCTGCAGCACGCGCATCTGGCCATCGCCGGTTTGCAGCTTCACGCCCTTGGCCGCCAGCGTGCCGCAGAACACCACCTTCTTCGCGTTCTGCGCGATGTCGATGAAGCCGCCGGGGCCGACGGTGACGCCGCCCAGGCGTGAGACGTTGACGCTGCCCTCGGCGTCGAACTCGCCGAAGCCCAGGCAGGCCACGTCCAGCCCGCCGCCGCCGTAAAAGTCGAACTGCGTCGCCGCATCGAGCATCGCGGTGGCGTTGCGCGCGTAGCCGAACAGCACGCCGTCCATCAGTGTGCCGCCGTAGGTGCCGTGTTCGATGGTCTGGTAGATGCGGTGCTGCTCGTTGCGTGCCGCGATCAGCTTGGCCACCGCGTCGGGCACACCCACGCCGTAGTTGATGACCGGGCGCGACTTGCCGGTGTTGAACAGTTCGACGTGCGCGCGGCGGGCCACAGCCTGGCGTTCGCTGAAGGCTTCCTGTGAGGCCGCCACTTCGCGTGCGTGGTCCTCGGCTTCGCTCGCTGCGCGGGCCTCGCCGGTGAGTTCGCCGCTGAAGGCCGGGTCGAAGGGGATGTCGTAGCTGGTCTGCTGGTTCGGGTCGACCACGATGGCGTCAACCCAGGCCGAGGGGATGCGCACCTCGCGCGCCTTGAGCGCGCCCTTGGGCAGGCGTTCCTTCACCTGCACGATCACCGTGCCGCCGCTGTTGCGCGCGGCCAGCGCGAGCGATTGCGCGTCGAGGTTGGCGGCCTCGTGCTCGAAACTGATGTTGCCGTCCTCATCGGCCGCGCTCGCGCGCACGATGGCCACGTGGATGGGGAAGGGCTTGTAGCGCAGCCACTCGCGGCCGTCGATGCTGATGATTTCGGCCAGGTCTTCGTTGGCCGCGTCGTTCATGCGCCCGCCGCCGAAGCGCGGGTCACAGACCGTGCCCAGGCCCACGTGTGAAATAAGGCCAGGCCGGCCAGCGCCGATCTCGCGCATCAGCTGGCTGCTCACACCGCCGGGCAGGATGTAGGCCTCGATCTTGTTGCTCAGCGCCAGCTGCTGCATGGCGGGCGACCAGACCCAGTGGCCGCCGATGACCTTCCTGACCAGGCCTTCGTGCGCGAAGCAGTTCATGCCCTTGGTCTTCTTGTCGCCGATGCCCAGGGCGTGCATCACCGTGAGGTTGCGCGGTTGTTGCGTGGCGAGGTAGCGTGCCTGCACCGCCTCGAACACGTGCGTGGCTTCCATCAGGCCGCCACCGCCACCCATCAGGCCCACGGTGTCGCCGTCTTTGATCAGGTTCGCTGCTTCGGCAGCGGTCATGAATTTGCTCATGTTCTGTCTCACTCCAATACTCAAATCACTTCACTCGCACCGACGAATGCCTGTGGCTGCCTCCTCATGCTGGAGTACCAGAAATCGTCGGCCGCCACAGGCATCCATCGGTGAACCAGGGCGGGCCGAGATCACAACTCCGCTTTCGCGGCGTGCCTTTCTGCTGGCACACCCACTGAGCGGTGGTCGGTGCGGCGCCCGACGATTTCTGGTACCCCAGCATGAGGAGGGCGCCGCACCGGCTGCCGCTCAGATGCCACGCCAACGCAAAAATGGATGAGCCCAAAATCAGCGGTGCACGTCAAACAGAACAGCACCGTTCTTCAGCGCCGACTTGGCGATCACCCCGCGGTGGATCTCCGACGTGCCATCGAAGATGCGGTAGATCCGCGCATCGCGGTAGTAGCGCTCGATCGGCAGTTCCTTGCAGAAGCCCATGCCGCCGAACACCTGCACCGCGCGGTCGACCACCCGGCCCAGCGTCTCGGCCGCGTGCACCTTCACCATGGCGATCTGCTCGCGCGCGTCCAGGCCCTGGTCCAGCATCCAGGCGGCGTGGTAGACCATCCAGCGCGCGGCGTTGATCTCGATCACGCTGTCGGCCAGCATCTGCTGGACCATCTGAAAGTCGCCGATGCGGGTGTTGAACTGTTGGCGGTCGTTCGCGTAGCTCAGCATCAGCTCGCACACATGCGTGGCCTTGCCCACGGCGCGCGCGCCCACCTGCGCCAGGCGCACCACGTTGAGCGCGGCCATGGCCAGCTTGAAGCCCTGGCCCTGTTCGCCCAGCAAGGCCGCGTCTTCCAGAACCACGTTGTCAAAGAACAGTTCCAGGTGCGGCGTGCCGCGCAGACCCATCATGGCCTGGTCCTTGCCCACGGTGAACCCGGGCAGGCCCTTGTCCACCATGAACATGCTGATCTCTTTCTCGCCGGTCTTGGCGGATACCAGGAAGAAGTCGGACCAGATGCCGTCGCTGATGAAGTGCTTGCTGCCGTTGAGCACCCACTGGCCTTGCTCGTTGCGTTTGGCGTTCGTCTTGATGCCCGCGGCGTCCGAACCGGCGCCCGATTCGGTGATGGTGATGGCGCAGGTGCGCGTGCCTTCCACCGCCGGTTTCAGCCAGCGATCCACCTGCTCGCCCTTGCAGTGCAGCAGCGGTTCGTACACGTTGCCAAAGGCGCGGCGGATCAGCATGTCGCTGGTGTGGCCGAACTGCTCTTCGCAAATGATGCGGTCCAGATTGGAGAGGCCGCCACCGCCCAGTTCGGCCGGCATGTTGAGCGCGTACAGGCCCAGTTCCTTGGCCTTGGCGTGGATGCGGCGGGCGTCGGCTTCGGGCAGTGCGCCGGTGTTTTCCAGCACGTCTTCCAGGGGGTGCAGTTCTTCGGCGATGAAGCGACGGATGGTGCCGATCATCATTTTCTGTTCGTCGTTGAGTGCGAAATCCATGGGGTTCTTTCGAGAGAGGTGAAGTGGGCTTGACGGAGGACACCGCCGGGCCGGCTCCGCCGGACGGCTGGTGTCGCCCCCTTGAGGGGGTGGCGCGCAGCGCCGCAGGGGTGGGTCAAGTCAAGCACTGCTGAACCAGCGCGCGCCGAAGAAGAAGGGCAATCTGGAAATGCGGTCGAACGGGATCAGCATGGTGTGTTCAACCGGTGAACGGGCGGCTCGCGGTCAGGCAGATGCCAGCCCATTGCGAAGGGTCGGCGGTCTTTTCGCGTTCGAGGTTCACCACTTCGACGCTCACCGGCAGGTCGGCGGGCAGCGTGTTGAACAGGCCTTGCACATCGATGGTTCCGTCGCCCGGCAGCAGGCGTTCGCAGCGCGCGGTGTGGATCATTTCTTCGGTCGTGAAGTGCGTGCCAGCCACCGCGTCGCAGATCTGCGCGTAGTGCAGCAGCTGGCGCGGGATGGCGCGGATGTCCTCCAGCGTGGTCGTGGAGCGGCCAAAGTGCAGCGCGTCGACCAGGATGCCGGCATTGGCGGGCGTGCCGGCGTTCTGCACGATGCGCAGCGCGCTCTTCGCGTCCTTCACTTCGGTCCAGGGCATGAACTCCAGATCGGCCGTGAGGCCGTAGGGCTGCATCACCTCGCACAGGCGGGCGTAGTTTGTCGTCAGGCGCGCCTCGTCGGGGTCGTCCCCGGCCACCAGGATGGCTTTGGCTTTGAGCGCCGCGCAGGCGTCGTACAGCGCGTCCCAGGTATGGGGGTCGAAGGTCTCGCCGATGCGGATGATCTCCACGTCGAAGATGCCCACCCCCGTGTCGGCCATCGCGGCCTGCGTTTCTTTCAGGACATCAGGGCGCTCGATGAGGAACTGCTGCGGCGCGCCCGGCGCATTGGGCCAGAGGCGCAGACCGACGAACGGGTAGCCGTTGGCGTCGGCGATGCGGACCGCTTCCGGCGGCGTGCAGCGGTGTGAAGACAGATACGCAAGTGAATAGACGCGGGCCATGTTCAGCTCACTTCAAGGGCGATACGGCCGTCGGCAGCGCGATGGTCGAGAACATGTTTGTCGTGAGGTGTGCGGGCCCGCCCTTGGGTGGCCAGATGCCTTGCGCCACCGCGTCGGCGCGGGCCTTGCTGCGCGCATCCAGCGAGGGGTAGGCCCATATGTTGGTGAAGCGCAGAGGCCCGTCGAGCGCGACCATGGCGATCACGCAGGGCGAGAGCTGTTCGCGCGGCGGCACGTACTGTGCCCACAGATCGATGGTGGGTTGTACGCCACCAGGTTTGATGCCGTAGGTGCGGATCTCGTAGACCGGGCCGGTGATGCCGCTCTCGGCGCTGGGGCGCACCGGTTTCATCCACGGGAAGCCCTGGTAGCTGTGTTGCTCCAGGGGCTGGAAGATCTCGCCACAGCCGAACGGTGACGCGCTGTGCTGCGTGCGGTCTCGCTCGGCCTGCAGGCTCGCCAGATCGGCAAAGCCGCGCAACACGATCATCTGGTTGAGCTGGCCGATGTCGGTGAACCAGCAGGCCAGCAGCTCGCCTTTCGCTTCCGGCGCGGTGCAGAAGGCCTGCACGTTCTGGGCGGCCGCGGCGGCGGTGCCGAAGGGCAGGGTCATGGTGGCGAGTTCGTAGAACATGGTGCGATCTGTTGGGTTGGAATGAGGGAATGTTCAGTCGAGGGACACCGCAGAACCGGCTTTGTCGGGCTGCAGGTGTCGCTCCCTTGAGGGGGACGCGGCGTCAGCCGCGGCAGGGGTGGCCATGTGGTGTGCTGCGATCCAGCCGAACGTCATCGCGGGGCCGAGGGTGATGCCGCCGGCGGGGTAGTGGCCCGCCATCATCGAATCCATGTCGTTGCCGCCGGCGTAGAGGCCGGGGATGGGCTGGCCGTGCCCGTCCAGCACCTGTGCACTTGCGTTGACCTGGAGCCCTGCGAACGTGCCCAGGCTGCCGGCGACCACGCGAACGGCATAGAAGGGGCCACGTTCCAGCGGACCCATGCAGGCGTTTGGCCAGCCGCGTTCGGCGGCGAAGGCGGCGTCGCCCTGCAGGCGGTTGTAGGGCGTCTCGCCCTTGGCGAAATCGTCGTCTTTGCCGGTGCGGGCCATGGCGTTGTAGCGCTGCACGGTGCGCTCCAGCCCGTCGGCCGCGATGCCGCAGGCGTGGGCCAGTTCGGCCAGGGTGCTGCCGCGCTTCACATAGCCGTTGGCCAGCATCGGGCCCAGTGGCATGGGCGCGGGTTTGGCGGCGCCCAGACCGTAGTGGCGCATGAAGGCGTGGTCGCACACCAGCCAGGCCTGCACCGGCTGGACATCGGGTGTGGTGCGGATCAGCGCCTGCAGCACGTCGTGGTACGAGTCGGCTTCGTTGGTGAAGCGGCGGCCGTCGGCGCGCACCATGATCAGGCCCGGCTTGGCGCGCTCGATCAGGTGCGGGAAGTGGGCGAA
>NZ_JBPCSJ010000117.1:0-16950 GCF_051007235.1 Hydrogenophaga sp.
GATCCGCCACGGGGGCAGCCAGCCCAACGAGGCCATGCGCGCCTGGGCGGTGGAGCTGCAGATCGGTTCCTGGTTCGGTCTGGACCACAACGGCAAGCTCAACAGCGTGCAGCTGGCCTGGCGCAGCCAGCGCGGGCAGCTCTACCTGTTCGTCACCAACGGCGGGCGGTGCTTCCTGGTCCAGGCCAACCGTGTGGCGGCCTATCTGCAGGCTGGTCTTCTGGTGCCCAGCGAAGACGAGGCGCTCACCGTGCGCGCCACGCGCGCTGCGCTGGCCAAGCTGGATGCCAACCCAGAGCGTTTGTTGACTTAGTTCACCCCGGGTCTTGAACACCCCCGCGCCGCGCCTGCGGCGCGTCACCCCCTCAAGGGGGCCACACGAGCAGCCCGGCAGAGCCGGTTCCGCCGTGTTCTCGATCAGAAATCCCTCGCGCCGGATGCGTGCCGAGTCGCGTTGCTTCGTTTCAGCTTTGCCCGATGCGTTGCAGCAGTCCCCCAGGCAGGCGGCCGAGGTGGCCGTCCAGTTCGAGTTCGAGCAGGCGGGCCTGCAGCGTGGCGGTGTCCAGGCCGCAGCGGGCTTGCAGCGTGTCCAGGCTCACCGGGTCGAAACCCATCACGGCCAGCAGGCTGTCTTCGGCGGCCGGTTCTGGTGCGGGCGAGCGCGGTTGTGCAAACGGGTCGGGGACGCGCAGCTCTTCGAGAATGTCCTGCGCGGATTCCACCAGTTTCGCGCCTTGCCGGATCAGCGCGTGGCAACCGCGGGCCTGCGGTGAATGAATGGAACCCGGGATGGCGAACACCTCGCGCCCCTGCTCGGCGGCCTGGCGCGCGGTGATGAGCGAGCCCGATTGCAGCGCCGCCTCGACCACCAGCGTGCCTTGTGACAGGCCGGCGATGATGCGGTTGCGCTTGGGAAAGTTGGGCGATAGCGGCGGCGTGCCCAGGGGGTATTCGCTCACCAGGGCCCCCTGGGCCGCGATACGGTGCGCCAAGTCACGGTGGCGGCTGGGGTAGACACGGTCCAGCCCGGTGCCGACGACAGCAATGGTCGGTGCACCGGCTTCCAGTGCGCCCTCGTGCGCCGCGCCATCCACCCCCAGCGCCAGCCCTGAGACCACACACACACCGGCCTGGCCGAGCGCGTGCGCGAACTGGCGCGCGTTGAGGGCGCCTTGTGGCGTGGGGTTGCGGCTGCCGACGATGGCCAGCCGCAGCGCGTGCTGCAAAGCGCCCAGCTGGCCCCGCACATAGAGCAGCAGGGGTGGGTCCTGGGTTTGCAGCAGTTCGGCCGGGTAGCGCGGATCGCCCAGTGTCAGCACATGGCGGTCGTCGCCCTCGGCCAACCAGGCATCGAGCCGCTCCAGCGCCTGCGGCAGCTCAGCCGGCGGGTTGGCCATCGCCTCGGCCACGCGGGCGCTGGTCACGGCCTTGAGGGCGCTGAAGTCCTGTTGCCACACCGCTTCGGGCGAACCAAAGGCGGTCAGCAGCTTGCGCGCGGTCTCGTTGCCGACGCCGTCAGTCAACAGCAGCCGCAGCCAGGCGGTGCGCTCGTCCGGGCCCATGGCGGCGGGCCGTTCAGGGGTTGGTGAAGCGGTCACCCACCTTGGCGCCATCAGCGACTTGCAGCACCAGCGCGTAGGACAGCTTGTCGAAGGTGCGGAACACCATCACCAGGCCGTTGCGTTCGCCAGGCAGGCGCAGCATCGGACGCGCTTCATCGGTCTTGTCGGCCACCAGGTTGGCGTCGCGCATCAGGGCCAGCACATGGCCGCGCTGCACGCCGTGGACGGTGCCCCGGTTGATGGTGATCACCTGGTTCTGGCCGGCGTAGGTGACGCCGTTGCCGTAGACCGAGACGATCTGGCCACTCAGGGCGCTGGCCGGTGCGCTGGGCACGTAGTACGAGAAGTCGCGCGGGGGCTCGGGCAACAGCCGGTCGCCGACGCGCATTTCTTCCTTGGCGGCCACGATGTCGAGGGTGGCCGGCACGATCTCGGTCTGCGACTTGCCGTCGGCGCCGGGGCTGCTCACCAGGCTTTCGCCGCGCTGCAGCGTCGCCTTGCCCAGGTACTGCGCCTCGTAACCGAGCACTTCGCCGGTGGTCGGGTCCTTGAGCGGGACGGCGTTGCGGAACACCCGGAAGTCGTTGGGCTGGCCGGCGCTGCCCAGGGCGGTGCCGCTGGGGCTGCTGCCGTACTGGCCACGGGCATAGGCGCGGTCGCCTTTGGTCAGCAGCACCCGGTTCTCGGGCGCGGCGACGATGCGCGGCGCCTGCGAGAACGTGGCTTCGTCCACGATCAGGGCTTCGGTCAGGAAGGCTTCGATGGCCTGCAGGTTGACCGGCGGGATGGCCGTGTCGGACAGGCTGTCGTAGCGCGTGCGGGGCGAGACCTTGATGGTGCCGCCGCTGTCGGCCGCCGCACCCGGCGGCACGGTGGACAGGGTGGCACGACCATCGGACTTGTGCAGGTACAGGGTCTGTCCGGGGTAGATCAGGTGCGGGTTGCGGATCGCCTGCAGGTTCATGCCCCACAGCTCGGGCCAGCGCCACGGGCTCTTGAGGAACAGGCTGGAAATCGCCCACAGCGTGTCGCCGCGCTTGATGGTGTAGCTGTCGGGCGCGTTGGGCGCCAGTTCGGACAAGGGCACACCCGCCTGGGCAACCTGCTCGGCGGTGGTCCGCTGGCCCGGTGTGATGGGGAAGTTCTGCGCCCAGGTGCTGCCGGTGGCCAGCAGGGCCAGCGCGGCGGTGGCACCCGCCAGGGGGCGGAGGAGGACGGACGGGCGGCGGTTCAATGGCATGTGTGGGTCCCGGCGAGCGCTTCCGCCCCGGTGCCGCCCGCCAGGGGCCAAAGCAGGGCGCGGGCGCGCTTTTTGTCTTGACAATTCGCATTTGATTTTGCGCCCAACCCCTTGATTAGGCAATGTTTATGGCCGGCGGTACGCCCGCGCGTGCGCAAAAGTGGCGAAAATAGCGACAAACCCGTCAGCCCGCCGCACAGCCTGCGCCGCCCATCCCCCGGGGGCGGCCGGCTGGCGTTTTTCCGCGTTTCTCCGCCCATGAACCCGCCCCAGCCTTTGCCCATCCTGCGTTACCCCGACCCGCGCCTGCACACCGTGGCCCAGCCCGTCGCGGCGGTGGACGCGCGCATCCGCGACCTGATCGCCCGCATGTTCGCCACCATGTACGACGCCAGCGGCATTGGCCTGGCCGCCACGCAGGTGGACGTGCACGAACGCCTCATCGTGATCGACGTCAGCGAAACGCGCGACCAGCCCATGGTGCTGATCAACCCCGAAATCGAATGGTCCAGCCCTGAGAAACGCAAGGGTGAAGAGGGCTGCCTTTCGGTGCCCGGCATCTACGACGGTGTGGAGCGTTCCATCGCCGTGAAGGTGCGCGCGCTCGATGGCGAAGGCCAGAGCCGCGTGATCGACGCCGAGGGCATGCTGGCGGTGTGCATCCAGCACGAGATGGACCATTTAATGGGCAAGGTGTTCGTCGAATACCTCTCACCGCTCAAGCAGGGCCGTATCAAGACCAAGCTGGTCAAGGCCGAGCGCGACGCCCGACGTTGAGCCACACCGGACGGCAGTGGCCCGGGGCCGCGGCGCCCGACCGATCTCGCCAGACACCCTACTTTCTATGCGCATCATCTTCGCCGGCACGCCGGAATTCGCCCGTGTGGCGCTGGAGCGGCTGCACGCCGCGGGTTTCGAGATCCCGCTGGTACTGACCCAGCCCGACCGGCCGGCCGGCCGTGGCATGAAGCTGCAGGCTTCGCCCGTCAAACAGTTCGCGCTGGACCACGGCATCGCGGTGTCGCAGCCCCGCAGCCTGCGGCTCGATGGCAGGTACCCCGATGACGCCGCGGCGGCGCGCGACGCCATCGTGGCCGCGCGGGCCGACGCGATGGTGGTCGCCGCCTACGGGCTGATCCTGCCGCAATGGGTGCTCGGCGCCATGGCCGACGCCGGGCCGCCCCAAGACGGCCACGCCCCCTTGGGGGGCAGCGCACCACGCGAAGCGGGAAGCGTGGGGGCACGGGGTCTCGGCTGCTTGAACATCCACGCCTCGCTGCTGCCGCGCTGGCGCGGCGCTGCGCCCATCCACCGTGCCATCGAGGCCGGTGACGCGGAAACCGGCGTGACCATCATGCAGATGGACGCCGGGCTGGACACCGGCGACATGCTGCTGGTCGAGCGCCTGCCGATTGGAGCCACCGACACCACGGGCAGTCTGCACGACCGGCTGGCCACCCTGGGCGGCCGGATGATCGTCGAGGCGCTGGAAATCGCGGCCTGCGGCGGCCTGAAGCCGGTGCCGCAGCCGACCGACGGCGTGACCTACGCGCACAAGATCGAGAAGGCCGAAGCGGCCATCGACTGGTCGTTGCCCGCCGCGGTGCTGGAGCGCCGTGTGCGCGCCTTCAACCCCTTCCCGGGCGCGGGCAGCGCGATGGACGGCGAGGCGGTCAAAGTCTGGTCGGCCCATGCCGACGCGGCCGGTGCGGCCGGCGCCCGACCTGGTCAGGTGCTGGCGGCCGACGGACACGGCATCCGCGTGGCGACCGGCGACGGTGTGCTGGTGCTGACCGAGCTGCAGCGCGCCGGCGGCAAGCGCCTGCCGGTCGCCGACTTCCTGCGCGGGTTTGCCATTGCGCCCGGCCAAGTGTTCGACGCACCGGTGGCCTGATGTTCTACCAGTCCCACCACCGCCGCCACGCCGAGTTTTGGGAGGGCATCCGCGACCAGGCGTCGGTCGCCATGGGCATCGCCGCCTGGGGCTTGATGACCGGCGTGGCCATGGTCCAGTCCGGGCTGTCGGCGCTCGAAGCCCTGCTCATGACGCTGATCGTCTACGCCGGCAGCGCGCAGCTGGCCGCGGTGCCCATGATCGCCGCGGGCGCGCCGCTGTGGGTGATCCTGGCCGCGGCTTTCTGCGTGAACCTGCGCTTCGTCGTGTTCTCGGCCCACCTGCGGCCCTACCTGATGCACCTGCCTCGCTGGCAGCGCATGGTCACCGGCTACGTCACGGGCGACCTGAGCTATGTGTTCTTCGCGCGCCGCTTCCCGCACCCGGGCCAGAGCGCCGACGAGCTGGCGCGCCAGCAGGCTTACCTGATGGGCAACTGCGCGGTGAACTACCTGGCCTGGATGACGGCCAGCGTGGCCGGCGTGGCGCTGGCCAATGCCATCCCCACCGCGTGGGGGCTGGGCTTTGCTGGCATCCTGGCGCTGCTGGGCGTGCTCAGTTCGCTGGCCTCGTCGCCGCTGCGCATCGTCTCGGCCGGTGTGGCCGGTGCGGCGGCGGTGGCGGCCTGGGCGCTGCCGCTCAAGCTCAACATCCTGACGGCCATTGCCTGCGCGGTGGCGCTGTGCCTGCTGCTGGAGAAAACGCCGCCGTTCCGCCACGATCCAGGGGCCGGTCATGCTTGAACTCGATCCCTGGAACCTGCTGACCTTCGTGCTGCTGGGCGTGGTCACCGTGGTCACGCGCGGCTTCTTCTTCATCTCCAGCAAGCCCTGGACGCTGCCGCACTGGGCGCAGCGTGGCCTGCAGTACGCACCCATCGCTGCCCTGTCCGCCGTTGTGATCCCCGAGGTGGTGACCACCCAGGGCGTGCTGGTGCAGACCTGGATGGACGCCCGCCTGTTCGCTGCGGCGGCGGGCGTGGCCTGGTTCTTCTGGCAGCGCAGCGTGCTGGGCACCATCGTGGCCGGCATGGCGGTCTACCTACCGCTGCATATCGGCCTGGGCTGGTAAGGCATTGGGCCCCCACGCTCCGCCGCTGCGCGGGTCGCTGCCCCCCGTGGGGGCTGTTTCGGCTTGGGGCGGCCCGGCGCCGAAACCCTGGGTCTTTACGCTCCGGCGCAGCGCGGCGGGGGTGTTTTCCTACCTGACCCAGCGCTGGGCAATGCGCCAGCCGGCCAGCGACACGCCCGCGCAGATCACCAGCGTCCACAGCGTGTGGCTGGGGTAGTGGGCGCCGCGCACGGTCTGCACCGCGCCGGCCACCGCGCCGGCCACCAGCAAAAAGCCCAGCCAGCGCCAGCCCGCGGCCGGGGCGCGTGAGCGGCCGGCCGCGGGCATCAGCCACGGCAGGCACAGGCCCAGGAAGGCATAGGCGCTGGAGGCGTGACCGCCCGGGAAGCAGCGGCCGCTGCCGCCGTCGCTCACGCCCAGGGTCCAGTGCGACACGTACTGCGCCGGGCCGCCAAAGGCGTTCAGGTCCCATGGGCAGCTGGTCTGGCTGGCGTTCTTGATCAGGTTCACCGCCAGCAGGCTCAGCGCGATCAGCACTGCGACGGTCACGCGCTCGCGCCGCGGCAGCGTCCACAGCGCCGCCGGGCCGCGCTGCCAGCGCACCGGCCAGACGGCCCAGACCCAGATCAGCAGATAAAACAGCACGGCGGCCTGCCGCACCGCGTCGTGCAGCACGCGCGAGAGCAGCCACTGGTCGCGCAGCGCAAAACCCTGCGGGCCGCCGATGAGCTGCATCACCGCCAGGTCGACGCCCATCCAGTCCCACAGCAGGGTCAGGCCCAGGGCGATCAGCCACCAGCGGGCCAGGGGGATGGACCCGCTGGACACCGGGGCGGCGGCAGCGGAGGACGTGGCGGTGGCGGGTGGCGGCATGGGGGCGGAGTTTCGGTGTTGCAGGTTAAGAAAGCCTTAAGCGCATTCCAGATAATGCAAAGGCATTGACACGGTGGGCGCTGCCCGGAGACTGACATGCGTATTTTGGTGGTGGAAGACGATGCGGGCATCGCCAGCGGCCTGACGGCTTCGCTGCGGCAGGCCGGTTATGCGGTGGACGCGTGCGGCACGCTCGCGGCGGCGTGGGCGTCGTTGTGCGTGGAGCCGTTCGACGCCGTGCTGCTGGACCTGGGCCTGCCCGATGGCGATGGCCTGGACCTGCTGGCGCGCCTGCGCGGCCTGGGCCAGCGCAGCGCGGGCGGCACGTCCATGCCGCACAAGGACATGCCGGTGCTGATCATGACCGCGCGCGACGGCGTGAACGACTGCATCACCGGGCTGGACGGCGGGGCGGACGACTACATCGTCAAACCCTTCGACGCCAACGAGCTGCTGGCCCGCCTGCGCGCCATGCTGCGGCGCGCCGCCGGGCGCAGCAAGCCAGTCATCGAACACGGCCACCTGGTGCTGGACCCGGCCACCCGCAGCGTGGAGCTGGCGGGCCAGCCAGTCAGCCTGGGCGGGCGTGAGTTCGCCCTGCTGCTGACGCTGCTGCAGGCGCGGCCGCAGGTGCTGTCCAAGTCGCGGCTGGAGTCGGCGCTGTACGGTTTTGGCGAGGCGCTGGAGAGCAATGCCATCGAAGTGCACGTGCACCACCTGCGGCGCAAGCTGGGCGAGTCGCTGATCAAGACCGTGCGCGGCGTGGGCTACTTCATCCCGCGCGACGACGCCACGCCGCCGGTGCCGGCCCGCACATGAGCGCACGCCCGGCCGGTCCGACGGGTGAACGCCCCGCGGAGGCTCCCACGGAGGGGCATCCTGCGGGGGCACCCGCCATTCCGCTGGTGCGCGCGCAGCGTGAGCTCTGGCGCCACCTCTGGAACTGGACGCTGGGCGCCCTGCTGGTGGTCTGGCTGACGCTGGTGGCGGTGGCCTGGTACACCGGTCACCATGAGGCCGAAGAGATCACCGACGGGCAGCTGATGGCCGTCGCGCGCCTGTGGCTGGTGGCCGAACCCGGGCCCGTGCCGTCGCCCTCCGAACCGCTGGACCGCCGCCGGGTGAAAGCCTATGTGCAGGACCTGGCCGTGCTGCAGTGGGTGGACGACCGTCTGGTCGCCGACACGCACGGCATGGCCACCGGGCTGGGCTGGGCATCGGCGCCTGCGCCGGGCCTGTCGCAACAGGCCTATCGGGGCCCCCAGGGGCGCAGCGAGTGGCGCATGTACGTGGCCGAAGACCGCACTGGCGGCCAGACGCGCCGCGTGGCGGTGCTGATGGACATGGCGCAGCGCTACGACCTGGGCCGCGATGTGGCCGAACACGTGGCGCGGCCCGCGCTGCTGCTGCTGCCCCTGATCGCGCTGGTGCTGTGGTGGACCATCCGCCGCGGCCTGCGCCCGCTGGAACACCTCTCGCGCGAGGTGGCGGCGCTGGACACGGCCCACGGCCAGCGGCTGGACGACCGGCAGCGTTTTCGCGAGTTCTCCAGCACCGTCACCGCGATCAACACCCTGGTCGACACGCTGCAGACCCGCGCCCAGCGCGAACGGGAGTTCGCGTCCGACGTGGCGCACGAGCTGCGCACGCCGCTCTCGGCCATCGCGCTGCAGGCGCGCGCCGCACAGACCGAGCCCACGCCCGAGCACCTGCAGCGGCTGGAACAGGAAGCGCTGCGCGCCGGCCGCATCCTGGCGCAGCTGCTGGACCTGGCGCGGGCCCAGCGCAGCGGCGGCGCCAGCGCGCCGGTGCCCACGGCGCTGGGCGAGGTCGCGGCCGGGCTGATCGCGGCGCACGCCCAGCAGGCCCACGACAGCGGCCACGAGCTGTCGCTGGTGCAGCCTGAAGCGCCGGTCACGGTGCGTGTGAGCCCCATGCTGCTGGAGCTGGCGCTGCGCAACCTGATCGCCAACGCGCTGCGCCACACGCCGCCCGGCACCCAGGTGGCGGTCGAGGTCTGGCAAGATGCGCGCGCTTGCGGTGTGTCCGTCAGCGACGACGGACAGCGCGCCGATGCGCCGGCCGTCCGCGCCGCCGACACCCACGGCCTGGGCCTGGGGCTGCGCCTGGTCGAGCGCATGGCCGAACAAATGGGCGGCCAGCTGGTGCGCGACACCGGGCAACCGCCCATGACCACCTGTTTCACCCTGCGCTGGAGCGACTGACCTCCCCCGGCCCATTGACCGCTTGCGCAGCGCCATCCCGGCGCCGTGCAGGCCACTGACCAAGACCTCTGCATGTCCTTTCTCTACGCGAAAACCGGCACCCGACGTTCCCCTGCCCACCCCTCGCCGGCCGCCGGGCGCCGGCCGGTGCACGGCGTCTGGTGGCTGGCCCTGTGGCTGGCCGTGGTGGGCAACCTGCCCCTGTGGCAGCGCATCGCCGACATCGCCACCCAGCCGGCACAGCGCGCCACCTTGCTGCTGGTCATGGGCGGGCTGGTGTTCGGTGCGACGGCCGCGCTGCTGTCGCTGCTGGCCTGGCCGCGCGTGTTCCGGCCACTGGTCACGGTGCTGGTGCTGGTCTCGGCCTTCAACACCCACTTCATGTGGCAGTACGGCGTGGTGATCGACCCCACCATGCTGGCCAACGTCGCCCAGACCGATGCGCGCGAGGTGCGCGACCTGCTGTCGCTGCGTCTGCTGGGCACGGTGCTGCTGGTGGCCGGCCCGCCGCTGTGGTGGATCTGGCGCCGCCCGGTCACCTGGGGCCGCTGGCTGCCGCAGACCGGCCGCAACCTGCTGGGCGGCGTGTCCGGTCTGGTCGTGGCCGTGGCCGTCGCCCTGGCGGGCTACCAGGGCCTGGCCTCGCTGATGCGCAACCACAAGCCGCTGCGCTACATGATCAACCCGCTCAACAGCGTGTACGCCGCCACCCGCCTGGCCGCCGACCAGCTGCCCAGGCAGGTCCGCGCCCTCCAGCCGGTGGGCGAAGACGCACAGCTGGGTGCCCGCTACGCGCAGCAGCCGCGCCCGCCCTTGCTGGTGGTGGTGGTGGGTGAAACCGCGCGCGCGCAGAACTGGGGCCTCAACGGCTACGCCCGCCCCAACACGCCCGTGCTGGCGCAGTGGCAGGCCAAGGGCCTGGTCAACTTCCCCGACGTGCACTCCTGCGGCACCAACACCCAGGTCTCGGTGCCCTGCATCTTCTCGCCGCTCACGCGCGAGCAGGGCGGCGACCAGACCGCCGAGCACCAGAACCTGCTGGACGTGCTGCAGCGCGCCGGCCTGGCCGTGCTGTGGCTGGACAACCAGTCCGGCTGCAAAGGCGTGTGCGACCGCGTGCCCAACGCCAGCACGCGCGAGCTGAAGCTGCCCGAGCTGTGCGAGGGCGGCGAATGTTTCGACGAAGCCATGCTGCACGGCCTGGACGAGCGCATCGCCGCGCTGGACCCGCAGCGCCGCGCGCGCGGCGTGGTGCTGGTGCTGCACCAGATGGGCAGCCACGGCCCGGCCTACTTCAAGCGCACGCCGGCCGCGCGCAAGGTCTTCATGCCCGAGTGCACCAGCAACACCCTGTCCGAATGCCCGCCGGAGCAGCTGCTCAACGCCTACGACAACACCATCGCCTACACCGACCACTTCCTGGGCCAGACCCTGCAGTGGCTGCAGAAACAGGCCGACCAGGGCACCTACGACACCGGCCTGCTGTACTTCTCGGACCACGGCGAGTCGCTGGGCGAAAAGGGCCTGTACCTGCACGGCGTGCCGTACGCGTTCGCGCCCGAGCAGCAGACCCGCGTGCCCATGGTAACCTGGCTGTCCGCTGGCCTGCAGCAGCGCAGCGGCGTCAAGGCCGACTGCCTGCGCGAGCAGGCGGCCAAGCCGCTGTCACACGACAACGTGTTCCATTCGGTGCTGGGGCTGATGGACGTGAAGACCGCGGTGCACGACCCGGCGCTGGACCTGTACGCGCCCTGCGCCGGGCGCTGAACCAGCGATTGATTTGTCAGACCGCGGCCGGCAGCGACAGGCGGGCGCTCAGACCGCCCAGGTCGCTGGTGTCCAGCGTCAGCGCGCCGCCATAGAGCTGCGCCAGTTCCACCACGATGGCCAGGCCCAGGCCGCTGCCGGGCGTGGATTCGTCCAGCCGCACACCTCGCTGCAGCACCGCGGCGCGCTGCTCGGGCGCGATGCCGGGGCCGTCGTCGTCCACCGTGATCTGCAGTTGCCGGCCCTCGTGCCGCGCGCTCACGCGCACCGCGCCGCGGGCGCTGCGGCAGGCGTTGTCCAGCAGGTTGCCCAGCATTTCCTGCAGGTCCTGCTCTTCGCCGGCAAAGGCGGCATCGGCGGTCTGTTCACCCGTCGACAGGTCCAGCCCGCGCCCGGCGTGCAGCTTGTCCATCACCCGCAGCAGGCCGGCCAGCAAGGGCGCCAGCGGCGTGCGCTGACCGGGCAAGCCCTGCGACGCGGCCACGCGGGCGCGCGCCAGGTGCCAGTGGATGTGGCGCTGCGCCACCTGCACCTGCTCGGCCACCAGCGGCGCCAGCCCGCTCTGCGGCGCCTGCGCCGCGGCGTTGCCCAGCACGGCCAGCGGCGTCTTGAGCGCGTGCGCCAGGTTGCCCGCCTGCGTGCGCGCGCGCTCCACCACCTCGGCGTTGCGGTCGAGCACGCCGTTGAAGTCGTCGATCAGCGGCTGCACCTCCGTCGGGAAGCGGCCTTGCAGCCGCGCCGTGCGGCCCTCGCGCACCTGCTGCAGCGCGCGCTGCATGCCTTTGAGCGGTGACAGGCCCACGGCCACCTGGGCCAGCGCGGCCAGCGCCAGCAGCACGCCCAGGCCCGCCAGCGACGCGGCCAGCACGCCGTTGAAGTCGTCCGCCGCGGCCAGCGCCGCGCGCGTGTCGGCCGCCACCATCAGGCGCCAGCGCGCCTGCGGCTGCTCGGGCACCTGCAGCGAGCGCTCGACGATGCGCAGCGCGTCGCCCTGCGGGCCGGTGCTGTCGTGCGTGTGCAGGCCACCGTCGGCCAGCGGGTCGGGGTCCAGCGCCAGTTGCGCGTCCCACAGCGAGCGCGAGCGCAGCACGCCGCGGCGCGTCTGGCCGTCGGCGCTGACCTGGTCAAGCTGCCAGTACAGGCCCGAATAGGGCTTCTCCAGCCGCGGGTCGGACAGGCGGCGCGGGTCGATCACCGGCTGGCCCTGGGCGTCGAACTCCAGCCGCGCGGTCAGCTGGTCCAGCTGCAGCACCAGGGTGGCGTCGAACTGGCGCAGCACGTGGTCGCGGAACAGGCCGCTGAGCCAGCCGTGTGCGCCCGTCAGCGCCAGCGCCAGCGTGACCAGGGTGGCGCCCAGCAAGCGCAGGCGCAGCGAACCCGGCCAGCGCCAGCCCGCAGCCGCGGCCTGCGTGCCGGGGCGCGTGGTCACGGCGCCACCAGCCGGTAGCCCAGGCCCCGCACGGTCTCGATCAGTTCGGCGGGCAGCTTCTTGCGCAGCCGGCCCACGAACACCTCGATGGTGTTGGAGTCGCGGTCGTGGTCCTGCGCGTAGATGTGTTCGGTCAGCTCGGTGCGCGAGACCACCGCGCCGGGACGGTGCATCAGGTAGTCCAGCACCTTGAATTCGTGGCTGGTGAGCGTGACCGGCTGGCCGGCCAGGGTGACGCGGCCGCTGCGCGTGTCCAGGGCCAGCTCGCCGCACTGCAGCACCGGCGAGGCCTGCCCGTTGGCCCGGCGGATCAGGCCGCGCAGCCGCGCCAGCAGCTCTTCCATGTGGAAGGGTTTGGTCAGGTAGTCGTCGGCGCCGGCGTCGATGCCGGCCACCTTCTCGCTCCAGTTGTCGCGCGCCGTCAATATCAGCACCGGCACCGTGCGCCCGGCGTCGCGCCAGCGCTTGAGCACCGAGAGGCCGTCGAGCACCGGCAGGCCCAGGTCGAGCACCGCCGCGTCGAACGCTTCGGTGTCGCCCAGAAAGTGCGCGTCGCGGCCGTTGTCGGCCTCGTCCACCGCGTAGCCGGCCTCTGCCAGGGCGGTGCGCAGCTGCGCGCGCAAGGTGGGTTCGTCTTCGACCAGCAGGATGCGCATGGGACTTCCGTTCAGCGGCTGGACGGCCGCGCCTTGCTTTCCAGCAGCGCCGCGGTGCGCGCGTCGAGCTTGAGCTTGACCAGCTGGCCACCGGTGCGCAGCAGCTTCACTTCGTAGATCCACACGCCGTCGTCCTGTTCGAGTTCGACTTCCAGCACCTGCCCGGGCTGCTCGCGTTCCAGGCGTTCGAGCACCGTGCGCAGTGGCAGCACCTGCCCGTCCTGCACCGCCTGGCGGGCACGTTCGTGGTCGCGGTCGCTGGCCCAGGCCGGCCAGCCCAGCGCACCCAGCAGCAGCGCGGCGGCCAGTGTGGCGCGGGCGGTGCGCCGCGGGCGGTGCAGGTGCCGGGTGGGTGCGGTGTGGGGCATGGCGCGATTGTGCCGGCGCAGGCTGAACGGCAGATGAACGCGCCCTTCAGCCGGCGTACAGGTGTGGCGGCGCAGCATGGTGGTCCGGTGCCCGAGCAGCTGGGCCCTCACCACCAAGGAGTCGAACATGTCATCAAGGGGAGTCACTGTGGAACGTCTGCTGGAGCGCGGTCAGGTGATGGACGCCACGCCCGATGCCGGGCTGGCCTGGCGCGTCGAGCGCGGCCTGCTGCTCGTCCACAGCCCGGGTTCCTGGCGCCTGGCGCTGCCCGGCGACTGGCTGAACATCGAGGCCCTGTGCGGCCTGCCGCCCGACACCCGGAACACCGCGCTGATCCCCAGCCGCCTGCAGGCGCTGCCCGCCCTGCCGGCGCGAGGCAGCCACGACCTGCTCACCCGCGTGGTGCACCAGCAGCGCCAGTGGGCCGACCACCTGCTGGCCCTGCGCTCGGGCAGCGTGGAGCAGCGCATCCGCCACCTGCTGGACCTGGTGCGCCAGGCGGTGGGCGGTGCGCGCGGCGATGCCGCCGAACCCGACCTGCCGGCGCTGCGCGACATCGCCGCTCTGGTGGACGCCGCACCCGAGACCGCCTGCCGCGTGCTGGCCCGGGTGCGGCCGGCGCGCCAGTCTGCCCGCCCGGCCAGCAGCGCCCACCGGTCCGTACTGGCCTGTGCCTGAAGCTGAACCGCAGATGAACAGCGCCTTCAGACACGGTTCAAGCGCGGTTTTCAACAATCTCTCCCAACCGCTGCACACCGGCTCTTTTCCCACCGTTTCAGCCACCTCCTGAGGACGATCCCCATGAACACCACCACCCCCGCCACCCGCTTTGTCGCCGGCCTGCTGCTGATCAGCCTGGCCGCCACGCTGCTGGCCAGCACCGCGCACGCGGCCGACACCTCGCCCGCCGCCCAGTTGGCCCAGTGGAGCGCCCAGGCCGGCACGCCGGGCAACGCCGCGCGCGGCCAGACCTTCTTCAACACGAAACATGGCGGTGAATGGTCGTGTGCCTCGTGCCACGGCACGCCGCCCACGGCCGAAGGCAAACACGCCAGCACCGGCAAGCCCATCGCCCCCATGGCGCCGGCCTTCAACCCCAAGGCCTTCACCGACACCGCCAAGGTCGACAAGTGGTTCCGCCGCAACTGCAAGGACGTGCTCGCCCGCGAGTGCAGCGCCGGTGAAAAGGCCGACGTGCTGGCCTACCTGGGCAGCCTGAAATGAAGCCGGAGATGCCCGCCATGAACACCCCTCTGATCCCCCGCCTGGTGCTGCTCGCCGCTGGTCTGGTCACCCTGGGCAACGCCCTGGCCGACGGCGGCCGTGCCATGCCCGCCGTGGTGCCGCCGGCCTACACGGCCGAATGCGCGGCCTGCCACACCGCCTACCCGCCCAGCCTGCTGCCGGCGCGCTCCTGGCAACGCATCATGACCGGGCTGGACCAGCACTACGGCACCGACGCCTCGCTCGACGCCGCCACGGTCAAGCAAATCGGCGGCTGGCTGCAGGCCAACGCCGGCACCTACAAGCGCGTGACCGAAGAGCCGCCGCAGGACCGCATCACCCGCTCGGCCTGGTTCGTGCGCAAGCACGACGAGGTGGAGCCGTCGGTCTGGAAGCTGCCCAGCGTCAAGAGCGCGGCCAACTGCGCGGCCTGCCACACCGGCGCCGACAAGGGCCAGTTCGACGAACACAACCTGCGCATGCCCGCGGGCATGACGCTGCGCCAGCGCTGGGCCTGGCGCGACTGAACCTGCAACGGAGATCCACCATGCACACCGCACCCTCCCTCGACCCCCGCGCCCCGAGCGCCGCCGCCGTGCCGGCGCCCAGCCGCCGGGTCACCGACGCGCCCACGCGCATGTTCCACTGGCTGTTCGCCCTGAGCTTCGTGGGCGCCTACCTCACCGCCGAGAGCGAGCACTGGCGCCTGCTGCACGTCACGCTGGGCTACAGCTTCGCCGGCCTGCTGGTGTTCCGCGTGCTCTACGGCCTGCTGGGCCCGCGCCAGGCGGGCCTGGGCCTGCTCTGGCGCAAGCTGGGCGCCGCACCGGCCTGGCTGCGTTCGCTGCGATCGGGCAGCAACTTCAACTGGCGCCAGGGCCAGAACCTGGCCATGGCCCTGGCCGTGGTGCTGATGCTGGCGCTGGTGCTGCCGCTCACCCTCAGCGGCTACGCCACCTACAACGACTGGGGCGATGTGCTCGGCGGCGACTGGCTGGAAGAGACACACGAACTCTTTGGCAATGCCTTCCTGTTCGTGGTGCTGGCCCACCTGGCCCTGATCGCACTGCTGAGCGTGCTGCGGCGCCAGAACCAGGCCCTGCCCATGCTCACCGGCCGTGTGCCCGGCAGCGGGCCCAGCCCGGTGCGGCACAACCACGCCTGGCTGGCGGCCCTGCTGCTGCTGGCGGTGCTGGCCTTCGGCGCCTGGCAGTGGCAGGACTCGCCGCGCGGTCTGGTGCCCGGGCTGGGCAGTGGCAGCGGCAGCGGCAGTGCACTGGTCCAGGGCAGCGACCGCGACGACTGAGCCGCTCTATCCAGCACAGGAGAACCTCATGAACACCTGGATGTGTGTGGTGTGCGGCTTCATCTACGACGAAGCCACTGGTGACCCCGACAGCGGGATCGCGCCCGGCACCCGCTGGGCCGACGTGCCCGAAGGCTGGCGCTGCCCGGAATGCGGCGTCGGCAAGGCCGACGTCGTGATGTGCGCGCTCTGACCCCCGGGCGATCGGGCTGTCCGGGTTTTCACCGGGGCGCCACATAAGGTTGGGATCATGTGCCGGCCACAGCATGCCGGCACCATGACCGACCTGAACCTGCAACTGTTCCACTGGATCAACCTGGGAGCCCTGGCGCCCGCCGTTCTGCTGGGGCTGGCGAGGGCCTCGTCCACCGTCTTGCCCATCGTCCTGGTGGCGGGCATGGTCGCGGCCTCGTGTTGGCCCGACGCCCGGCTGCGCCGCGCCCTGGTGGTGGCGTTCCTGGCCATGCTGCTGGCCTGGCTGGTCTCGCGCGGCTGGTCGTCGGCCTGGCCCACGCCGCGGCCCTTCGTGCTGGGCATCGGACAGCAGTGGCTGGAGCACCGGGCCACGCCGAGCTTTCCCAGCAGCCACGCCAGCGTTGCGCTGGCCGCGGGGTTTGCGCTGTGGCGCCGCCTGCCGCACACGGTCTGGCGCTGGCTCCCGCTGGCGCTGGCCGCCCTGGTGGCCTGGAGCCGTGTGGCCCTGGGCCTGCACTTCCCGTTCGATGTGCTGGCCGGTGCCGGGGTGGCTCTTGTGAGCGGCTGGCTCGCCTGCCGGGCCATGTCCTTGCGCGGGGGCGACTGGGTGATGGCGCGACCCGCTCCAGGCTGACAGGCTCGCACGGCGCGCGCGGGCGGCGTGCACCGCCTTCCCTACAATCTTCCGGTTTGGCCTGGCGGCGTGCGCTGTCAGGCCCTTGTCCACCGCCACCGGAAACCGCCATGCAATTCATCCGCTTCTCCGATCTCTGCGCCCAAGGCAAAGCCAAGGGCCAACGCGTCTTCATCCGCGCCGACCTGAACGTGCCGCAAAACGATGCCGGCGAGATCACCGAAGACACCCGCATCCGCGCCAGCATCCCCGCCATCCAGATGGCGCTGGACGCCGGCGCCGCCGTGATGGTCACCAGCCACCTGGGCCGCCCCACCGAAGGCGAGTTCAAGCCTGAAGACTCGCTGGCCCCGGTGGCCGCGCGCATGGGCCAGCTCATGGGCCGCACCATCCCCGTGGTGGCCCACTGGGTCGATGGCGACTTCGCCGTCGCCCCCGGCGAACTGGTCATGCTGGAGAACTGCCGCCTGAACGTGGGCGAGAAGAAGAACAAGCCCGAACTGGC
>NZ_JBPCSJ010000118.1:0-19322 GCF_051007235.1 Hydrogenophaga sp.
GCCGCCCTGGGACGCGAAGATCGCGCCGCTCTCCGGGGGCGAGAAGCGCCGCGTCGCGCTGTGCCGCCTGCTGCTGAGCAAGCCCGACATGCTGCTGCTCGACGAACCGACCAACCACTTGGACGCCGAGTCGGTGGAGTGGCTGGAGCACTTCCTGCAGCGTTTCCCCGGCACCGTGGTGGCCATCACCCACGACCGCTACTTCCTGGACAACGCGGCCGAGTGGATTCTCGAACTCGACCGTGGCCACGGCATTCCCTGGAAAGGCAATTACTCCGACTGGCTGGACCAGAAGGAACGCCGCCTGGAGACCGAGCAGAAGTCCGAAGACGCCCGCACCAAGGCGATGAAGGAAGAGCTCAAGTGGGTGCGCTCCAACGCCAAGGGCCGCCAGGCCAAGAGCAAGGCGCGTCTGGCCCGCTTCGAGGAGCTGAGCGACGTCGAATACCAGAAGCGCAACGAGACCAACGAGATCTTCATCCCGGTGGCCGAGCGCCTGGGCAACCAGGTGATCGAGTTCAAGGGCGTGAGCAAGTCGTTTGGCGACCGCGTGCTGATCGACAACCTGAGCTTCTCGGTGCCCCCGGGCGCCATCGTCGGCATCATCGGCCCCAACGGCGCCGGCAAGTCGACGCTGTTCCGCATGATCCAGGGCGTGGAAACGCCGGATTCGGGCAGCGTGACCATCGGCCAGACCGCCAAGCTGGCCTTCGTGGACCAGAGCCGCGAGAGCCTGGACGGCACCAAGACCGTGTGGCAGGACGTGTCCGGCGGGCTGGACAACATCACCGTGGGCAAGTTCGTCATGCCCTCGCGCGCCTACATCGGCCGCTTCAACTTCAAGGGCAACGACCAGCAGAAGCTGGTGGGCAACCTCTCGGGCGGTGAGCGCGGCCGCCTGCACCTGGCCAAGACCCTGGCCCAGGGCGGCAACGTGCTGATGCTCGACGAACCGTCGAACGACCTGGACGTCGAAACCCTGCGCGCGCTGGAAGAGGCGCTGCTGGAATTCGCCGGCTCGGCCATGGTGATCTCGCACGACCGCTGGTTCCTCGACCGCATCTGCACCCACATCCTGGCCTGTGAAGGCAACTCGCAGTGGTACTTCTTCGACGGCAACTTCACCGAGTACGAGGCCGACAAGAAGAAGCGCCTGGGCGAAGAGGGTGCACGCCCGAAGCGCGCGCGCTTCAAGAGTTTTTGACGCCCCCCGCGCCGCGCCTGCGGCGCGTCACCCCCCACTGGGGGGCAATGCCTGCGGCCCGGCAAAGCCGGTTCCGCGGCATTCTCGAACTGACTCCCCTTCGCTCCGGACGCATTCATGGAACTATCCGATCAACAAGTGCTTGAAGACACCCGCCGCTGGATCGAGAAGGCGGTGATCGGGTTGAACCTGTGCCCGTTCGCGCGTGCGGTGTACGTGAAGAACCAGGTGCGCATCGTGGTCAGCCGCGCGCGGCACCTGGACGCGTTCCTGGACGAACTGGACCGCGAGCTGGACCTGCTGGTGGCCACGCCGGCCGACGAGATCGACACCACGCTGCTGGTGCACCCCACGCTGTTCCCGGACTTCGAGGTCTTCAACGACTTCATGAATGTGGTCGACGACGTGGTGGCCGAGCACGAGTTCGAAGGCGTGATCCAGGTGGCCAACTTCCACCCGCAGTTCCTGTTCGAGGGTGAAGCGGAAAACGACCCCAGCCACTTCACCAACCGCGCGCCATACCCCACGCTGCACCTGCTGCGCGAAGACAGCGTGGAGCGCGCCGTGGCCTCGGACGGCGGCGACGCCGAGAAGATCGTCGAACGCAACATCGCCACCCTGCGCGGGCTCGGCGCCGACGGCTGGACCGCACTGCTGAAGTCCTGAACTGGCGTTTTTTAGGCCCCTGATCGGGCCTTTGCATCGGGGGCGTGCTGCCCATAATCGTCCGCAAGAACCACCCTCTTGCCCGGTGAACCGCAGCCACCTCCTCCATGAACGCCCGCGCCGACTCCCCTTTTGACGCCTGTCTGAAGGAAGCGCTCGTCCTCTCGGCCGAGTGGGTGCCGCGCTGGCTGACGGCCTTGCACGGCAGCTTGCAGCAGCGCGAGGCCGCGGCCGGCAACCTGCACGACAAACAGGCCTTCGGGCGCGCACGCGTGGTGCTGGAGTCGCACCGCGACCTGCTGGGTGAGCGCTTCCTCTCGTCGCTGGCCGATGCCCTGCACGGCACGGCAGAGGCCGATCACCGACCGTCGGCTGTGCGCTCGTCTGCCGGGCGCAGCCTGGACAGCCTGAGCTTTGACGACCTGGAGCTGATGGACGACCAGCAGGTGCAGCAGACCGTGGAACTCTCACGGGTGCAGCAGGTGGTGAAGATGGCGGCCGACGAAGACCTGGTGGCCTTCAACGCACGCCTGAGCCGTGCCCAAGGCCACGAGGTGGTGCGCCACCAGGCCAATCCCTTGCGTCCCGAGGTGGTGGTGGGTGCCCTGATGCGTGCACTGGGCAGCCTGCACCTGGACGAAGCGGTGCGCGCGCGCTGGCTGCAGCTGGGCGCCGTGCCGCTGGGCAACGAATTGCAGAAGCTCTACCGCCGCCTGACCGACCAGCTCGACCGCTGGGGCGTGCAGCCGGCCGGGTACGTGGTGGTGCAGAACGTGCCGGGTCGCCCGGCCGCGCCCCAGCCGCCCCGGCGCACCGACAGCGTGCCCGCTGCCTCGCTGATCGGCACCGACGCACTGCTCACCCTGGACCACCTGCACCAGCTGCTGGTGGGCAACCTGGACCAGAGCGGGCACGGCGTGTCCGATCACGGTGCGTCCGGCTCGGGCAACGCCATGGTGCGCACGCTGGCGGCCGAGGTGGTCACGCTCATGCTGCGGCGCATCCACGAAGACAACCGCCTGCTGGCCCCGGTGCGCGAACTGGTGCAGGGCCTCAAGCCCGCGCTGCTGCAACTGGCCCGCACCGATCCGAGATTTTTTGCCGACCGGCTCAACCCGGCGCGGCGCCTGCTGGACGTCATCACCGCCCGCGGTCTGGCCTTCACCAGCGAACAGGACCGCGGCTTTGCCGCCTATGCGCAGCAGCTGCAGGCCACGGTGCAGGCGCTGCAGGCGCCCACCGCCAGCCTGCCCGAGCTGTTTCCCCGTCTCTTGCTGAGCCTGGCCCAGAACGACGTGGTGACGCTCGCGCCCGAGCGCGGTCTGGCCATGCAGACGCTGGTGAAGGTGGAGCAGCGCAACCTCCTGGCTGAGCGCGTGGCGGCCGAGATCGCCTCGCGCAACGACTTCGATCGCGCGCCCGGTGTGGTGCGGCGCTTTCTCAGCGGCCCGTGGGCGCAGGTGGTGGCGCAGGCGCGCATGAGCGCCACACAGCCCGGCGGCGCGCCACCGGCCGATGCGCCCGCGTTGCGCTACATGGACCTGCTGCCCGATCTGCTGTGGTCCAGCCAGCTGGCGCTGGCCAGCCGCAACCGGCCGCGGCTGATCAAGGTCATTCCCGGGCTGCTGCGCACGCTGCGCGAAGGGCTGGACAGCATCGACTACCCGCGCCCGCAGGCCGAGGCCTTTTTCCAGACCCTGATGGGCCTGCACGAGGCGGCCTACAAGACCCAGCGCAGCGACACCGGCCCCGACCCGCTGCCCAGCCGCCAGGGCGAGCGGCTGCCCGAGACCTGGGTGCACCCGGGCGAGGCGCGCGACTCCGGCTTCATGGACGACCTGAGCATCGACACCCAGCCGGCCTTTCTGGACACCGAGCCGATGGCCAGCGACTGGCAGCGCCTGCGCGAAGCCGACGCCCGCCCTGCGGGGCCGCTGCCGGTGGGCACCTGGGTGGACCTGCGCGAAGGCGATCAAGACCTGCGTTGCCAGCTGACCTGGGCCAGCCCGCACGGCACCATGTTCCTGTTCAACGCCGCCAACGGGCGCAGCGTGTCGCTCACCTTGCGGGGCATGGAGCGGCTGCGGGAACTGGGCCGCCTGCGCGTGGTGGCCGACCACGGGCTGGTGGACGACGCGCTGGACGCGGTCGCCCGGGAAGCCCTGCGCAACTCCCGGCAGATCGCCGGGCAGGACTGATCAACCCCGGCGCTGCAGCTTCTTGCGCACCAGCGCGATGTTGTTGCGCAACGCGTAGAGCTCGTCGGTGAAGGCCAGCGGCATCACCACCTTTTCCACCTTGGACTCCATGTCGGCCAGCTCGTCGAGCAGCTGCTGCTCGCTCACGCCGTCGGCGGCCGCGGTTTCGTGGCGCTGCTCGATGTCGCGCAGCTCGGCGTACCAGCGGAACACGCGCGAACGGATGCGGAAGGTGTAGAGCGGCGGGATGATGCGCGAGAGCGGCAGCGCCAGCGCGATGATCAGGCCCATGGCCAGCCACATGCGCTCGATCAGGTTGGCCAGCCAGAACGGCAGGTAGCGCTGCAGGAAGGGCGGCCCGTTCTTGATGGCGCGCACCGCTTCGGGCGAGAGCGGCACCTCGCTGTGCTCCAGGCTGGGGTACTCGCGTGCCCGGTTGAACCAGCTCGCGCCGCCGTGCAGGCTGGTGGCCGTTTGCGCGAACAGCTGCAGGATGGCCGGGTGCGTTTTTGCGCTGGCCAGCAGGCTGGTGGTGGAGGCCACCAGGCGCATGTCGCGCTCGGGGATGTTCTTGGACAGCTCCACCACGCCCTGCGGCATCACCACCGGTGTGAGGTAACCGAAGCGGCGTGAGTAGGCCTCGCTTTGTGCGAAGTCCATCAGGCGGATGCCGGGCGATTGCAGCAGCATCTGGACCATCAGCGATTCGGGCGCCGAGGCGAACACCACCGCGTCCAGCTGGCCTTCCAGAAAGGCCACCGTGGCTGGCGTCTGGGCCAGCTCGCTGAGCTGCAACTGCTGGCGGTCCACGCGGTTGACGTCCAGCAGCGTGCCGAACAGGCGCGGCACACCGCTGCCCGCCGTGCCCACGTTGACGCGCCAGTTCCGCAGGTCGGGCAGGGTGGCCACGGTGGGCGTTTGGTTCAGGCGCTGCGCCGCGTCTTCGCGGTAGAACAGCCACAGCGGTTCCACGAACAGGCTGCCCAGCGAGACGATGGATTCTTCATCGTCGTAGCCGATGTCGGCGCTGCCGCCCTGGACAAAGCCCAGGTCGGCCTTGCCGGTGCGCAACAGTTCGAGGTTGTCCGACGAACCTTCGGTGGGCAGCAGTTCGACGGTGATGCCGTAGCGGCGAAGGGCGTCGGCGTAGCGCTTGCCGAATTCGTCGTAGGCGCTCTGGGCCGGGCCGGTGGCCAGCACCACCCGCTTGGGCGGGTTGGGGTCCATCCACCAGTAGGCCAGGCCCAGCAGGGCGATGGTCAGCAGGGCGAAGGGGCCAATCGACACCAGCAGGTCGCGCAGCGAGAGCAGGGTGTAGCGGATGTTTCGGGGCATGCCCGAACCTTAGCACGCACCTCTCAGCCGCCGTGCGGCCGCGATCCGCTCAGCGGCGGAGCGTGGGGGTCTCAAGGTTTCGGCGCTGGGCCGCCCCAAGCCGAAACAGCCCCCCTGGGGGGCAGCGACCCGCGAAGCGGCGGAGCGTGGGGGTCATGTCCTCACATGCGGAAAATCTTCACCGATTCCTGCATCACCTGTGCCTGGGCCTGCAGCGAACTGGCCGCGGCGGCGAGTTCCTCGACCATGGCCGAGTTCTGCTGCGTCACCGAATCGAGCTGGCCCACCGCCTGGTTGATCTGCGACAGGCCGGACGCCTGCTCGCGCGAGGCGCTGGTGATTTCGCTGATCAGGCCGTTGACCTGCTGCACCGCTTCGACCACGTGGCCCATGGTCTTGCCGGCGTTGTTCACGCGGGCACCGCCCTGGGCCACCTGGCTGGCCGATTCGTCGATCAGGGTCTTGATCTCCTTGGCTGCGGTGGAGGTGCGCTGGGCCAGGCTGCGCACCTCGGCGGCCACCACGGCGAAGCCGCGGCCCTGCTCGCCGGCGCGTGCGGCTTCCACCGCGGCGTTGAGCGCGAGGATGTTGGTCTGGAACGAGATGCCTTCGATGACCTGGATGATGTCGCTGATGCGGCTGGACGAACGGCTGATGTCGTCCATGGTGCTGATCACCTCGGCCATGGCGGCGTTGCCTTCGCGCGCTACCGTGGCCGCGCGTTCGGACAGGCCGCTGGCCTCGCGCGCCGAGTTGCTGCTGTGTTCCACGGTGCTGGTGAGCTCTTCCAGCGAGGCGGCGGTTTCCTCCAGGCTGCTGGCCTGGGACTCGGTGCGGGCCGACAGGTCCTGGTTGCCGCTGGCGATTTCGTTGGACGCGACCTGCACGCCTTCGACCTCGCGCCGCACGTCGGAGACGACCGCCTGCAGATTGACGTTGAGCTGGTTGAGGGCACGCGCGAGTTCACCGAACTCGCCGCCGCCCAGGCTGCCCATGCGGGCGGTCAGGTCTCCGGCCGCCATCTGGTTGGCGAAGGCCACGGCGCGTTCCAGCGGTGCCACCATCAGCCGGCGCATGAAGACCGCTGCCGCGATGGCCAGCAACGCGGTGATGCCGACGGCCGCGAGGTGCCAGCCCTCGGCCATGCCTTCGGTGCTGCTTTCGATGAATTGCACGACAAACGCCAGGCCCAGCGCAATGGCGCCGAGTTTCTTGCCCAGCGTGGGGCGCGCCCAGCGTTGCAGGTGGCCGCGCCAGCCGGTGCGCACGGGTTGCCCTTGGTGCAGGGCGATGGAGGGCTGTCCCGACTCGGCTTCTGCCCGCATGCGGGCGTACAAGGCTTCGGCCTGTTCGATCTGTTCGCGCGTGGGCTTGGTGCGCACCGACATGTAGCCGGTGGCCTGGCCGTTCTGCATGACGGGGGTGGCGTTGGCCAGCACCCAGTAGTGGTCGCCGTTTTTGCGACGGTTCTTCACCAGGGCCGACCAGGGTGAACCGCTTTGCAGTGTGGCCCACATGTCCCGGTAGGCTTCGGCCGGCATGTCGGGGTGGCGCACCAGGTTGTGCGGCTGGCCCAGCAGTTCCTCACGTGAGAAACCACTGACGGCGATGAAGGCCGGGTTGCAGTAGGTGATGCGGCTGGTGAGGTCCGTGGTCGATACCAGGGTGACACCATCCGGGATCACGAACTCTTGCTGGGTGATGGGCAGGTTGCTTCTCATGGTGGCTCCGGGTGGCTGATGCTTGACTTTCGTCACTTGGGCGACATTCTTGAATCCCCGTGCGGGGCGCAACGGTCGCCAGTGCACAAAGTCTAGGCAAACCCCCGGTGGCCGAAGGGGCAAAAAAAGCCCGGGTGGTGGCGCTGTTCGAGCGCCACCACCCGGGCTGTGCTACCGATGCCTGACGGCCAGGGCTTTGTGCGTACCTCTGTTCGTACTTTGGGCCTCAGGGCCGTTTCTGGATCTGCAGCACCGTGTAGGCGCCCTGCAGCTTGTCGGCGGTGAAGCGGACCTGGTCACCCACCGCCAGCGTGGCCAGGGCGGCCGGGTCGCGTACCTGGAAGACCATGGTCATGGGCGGCATGTCCAGGTTCTTGATTTCACCGTGGCGCAGGCTGACCTTGCCGGCCGCGGTGTCGATGCGGCGCACCTCGGCGTCGGTCCAGGGCGGCTCGGTCGCGGCGGGGGCACTCTGGGTCGGGGCCGCCGGGGCATGGTCGTGGCCGCCGGTCGGCTGGGCCGCGGCGGGGGCGGCCAGGGTCAGCAGGGCGGCGAACGCGGTGCCGCACAGCGCGGCGATCAGGCGGGCTTGGGGTGGGGTGTGGGTCATGGGGGGCTCCGGTGGAACAGCGGGGACAGCGGTCAGCCGCGGTGGTAGGACTGGTAGACCCGGCTGCTGCCGTCGCGCAGCACCAGCAGCACGTCGTACGGGTCCTTGCGGCCGCCGTATTCGGGACCGTCCATGCCCGGGCTGCCCACCGGCATGCCGGGCACGGTGATGCCGATGGCCGCGGGCTTTTCGGCCAGCAGGCGGCGGATCTCGCGTGCGTTCACATGGCCTTCGACCACGTAACCGCCGATCAGCGCGGTGTGGCAGGAGCCGTACTGGACCGGCAGGCCCAGGCGCTGGCGCATGGCGGTGTTGCCGGTGTCGAACACCTGCACCTGGAAACCGTCGCGCTGCAGGTAGCCGATCCAGTCTTTGCAGCAGCCGCAGTTGGGGTCTTTCCAGACCTGCAGCACCGGCAGCGCGGCAGGGGTGGGTGTGGCGGCGTGGGCCGCCAGCGTGGTGGCGCCCAGCAGGGCGGTGGCGCCGAGGACAAAGGAACGTCGTTGCATGGTGTGCTCCGTTCAAAAAAGGTCAGGGTTTCGGGGTGACGCGCAGGGTGCCGCGCATGCCGGCCTCGTAGTGGCCGGGGATCAGGCAGGCGAATTCGAAGTCGCCCGGTCGGTTGAAGGTCCAGGTGATCTCGCCGCGCTGGCCGGCGCTCACATGGGCCATGTAGGGCTCGTCGTGTTCCATGCCAGGGTGCTGGCGCATCAGCTCGGCGTGGGCTTGCAGCTCGTCTGGCGTGCCGATCACCAGCTCGTGCAGTGCTTTGCCGCGGTTGGCGATGCGCAGGCGCAGCGTTTCGCCTTCGCGCACGGTGAGGTGCGACGGCGTGAAGCGCATGTCGTCGCCCATGCGGATGGTCACGGTGCGGTTCGCCTCGGCGGGGGCGGCGGCGATGCCCCAGGGTTTTTGCTCGCGCACCAGCGGGCGAGCGGCCCCTTTGTGCGGGTTCTCGCCGTGGGCGCGGGCTGCCACGGGCAGCAGGGCCGGCATGGCCAGCAATCCGAGGTGTTGCAGCAGCCGGCGGCGTGGGATGGGGGACGTGTTCATTCGGTGCGGTGTCAGTGGTGGTGGTGTTGGGCGCCCGCGGGCTTGCGGACGGTGGCGTCGGGCGTGCCGCCAGTAGGGGCGTTTGCGGGGGTCTTTGGAGCAGTCGGTGCGTTGGCCGGCGTGGGCACTTCGCGCGCCTGCGTGCCCGCGGGCATGGCGTACCAGCCGGGGTCGCTGTAGTCGCCCGCCTTCTGGTCGGCGCGCACCTTGAGCGTGGTGAACATGCCGCCCATTTCGATGGCGCCGTAGGGTCCGGTGCCGGTCATCATGGGGAAGGTGTTGTCGGGCAGCTCCATCTGCATCTCGCCCATGTCGGCCATGCCACGCTCGCCCATGACCATGTAGTCGGGGTTGACCTTCTGCAGCCGGCCCACCAGCCCGCGGTGGTCGGCGCCGATCATGGTGGGCACGGCGTGCCCCATGGCGCCCATGGTGTGGTGGCTCTTGTGGCAGTGCATGGCCCAGTCGCCCGGTTCGTCGGCGATGAACTCGAGCTGCCGCATCTGGCCTACCGCCACGTCGGTGGTCACCTCGGGCCAGCGTGCGGTCCTGGGCACCGGTCCGCCGTCGGTGCCGGTCACCTCGAACTCGATGCCGTGGATGTGCACCGGGTGGTTGGTCATGGTCAGGTTGCCCACGCGCACCCGCACCCGCTCGCCCAGGCGCGCCACCAGCGGGCTGATGCCCGGGAACACCCGGCTGTTCCAGGCCCAGATGTTCTGTTCCAGCATGGTGTTGACCTGGGGCGTGCGGCTGCCGGGCTCGACGTCAAACGCGTTGAGCAGGAAGCAGTAGTCGCGCTGCACGTCGTCGATCAGTGGGTGTTTCGCCCTGGGGTGGGTGACCCAGAAGCCCATCATGCCCATGGCCATCTGCGTCATTTCGTCGGCGTGCGGGTGGTACATGAAGGTGCCGGGGCGCTTGGCCACGAACTCGTAGACAAAGGTCTTGCCCGGCGGGATCTGCGGCTGGTTCAGGCCGCCGACGCCGTCCATGCCGTTGGGCAGGCGCTGGCCGTGCCAGTGGATGGTGGTGTGTTCGGGCAGGCGGTTGGTGACGTACAGGCGCACGCGGTCGCCTTCCACCACCTCGATGGTCGGCCCCGGGCTCTGTCCGTTGTAGCCCCACATGTTGACCAGGAAGCCGGGCGCCATTTCGCGCACCACGGGTTCGGCCACCAGGAGGAATTCCTTGACGCCGTCGTTCAGGCGCCAGGGCAGGGTCCAGCCGTTGAGCGTGACCACGGAGTTGTACGGTCGGCCCGCGCCGGTGACGCCGGGCGGCGTCCAGGGGGGTGCGGTGTCGGCCGAGGTTTGTTGCACCGCCTCGGGGATGGCGGCGAGGGCCGCACGGCCCACGCTGGCGGCGGCCAGTGCGGTGGCGGCACCGGCGAAAAAGTGGCGTCGTTGCAGGCCAGCGGCGACCGGCCGCCCGAAGGCGCTGGCGCCTCCCTCGGGGGGCAGCGAACGAAGTGTGCGTGGGGGCTGTGTCTCGCCAGCGGTGCCCGGCCGCCCGAAGGCGCTGGCGTCCCCCTCGGGGGGCAGCGAACGAAGTACGCGTGGGGGCTGTGTCATCTCAGTGGTCTCCGTCTGGGGTGGCGCTGGCGGCGCTGGTGTTGTCGCCGGCACCGGCAGGGCTGTAGCCGCCCCCGGCCAGCAGGGCCTGCCAGTCGGCAAGGGCCAGCCAGTGGTCGCGACGGGCCTGCGCGGCGTCCTGCGCGCCCTGCAGGCGTTCGCGCGCGGCGGCCAGCAGGTCCCAGGTGCTTTGCAGCATGCCGTTGTAACGCAGCAGGGTTTCCTGCTCGGCCGCTTGCAGCAGGGGCAGCGTCACGTCCTGCGCGTGGCGCGCGCTGGCGTGGCTGGTCTGCAGACGGGCCCAGGCCTCGCGCGCCCACGAACGGCGTTCGCTGGCGGCCTGCAGCAGCTGCGCCTCGGCCTGCACGGCGCGCTCCAGCGCGTGGTCTTTGAGCAGGCGCGTGTCGGCCAGGGTGGGGGGCTGCGCGGGGGCGGCCGCCAGGGCCTCGGCCTGTGCGTGGGCCCAGGCCTGGCGTTGCGCGGCCGGCACGGCAACCTGCTGGCGCCGCAGCTGTTCGGCCTGCCACGCCAGCGCAGGGTGGCTGGCCAGCACCTGCGCTTCGGTCGGGGCGTTGGCGGGCAGGGGCGGCAGGGCGGGCAGCTCGGTGGGCAGGCGTTGCGGCAGGGCCAGCACCGCGTCGGCCTGCCACAGGCCCAGCGCGCGGGCCAGTGCCTCGGTGGCGCTGTGGGCGGTTTGCTGGGTCTGCAGCCAGGCGGCTTCGGCACGGGCCTGGGTCAGCTGCTCGCGCAGCAGGCGGGCCTGGCTCCAGTTGCCGGCCGCCACCATGCGCTGGCCCAGCTCGGCGCCGATGCGCGTACTCTCCAGCGCGGCGGCCTGGTGGCGCAGCGCGGTGTGCGCGGCCACCGCGGTGATCCAGCCGCGGCGCACGCTGTGTTCCAGCGCCAGCCGCGCCTGCTGGCGGGCCTGGCGCTCGACGGCGCTGGTGCCAGGGCGCTCGATCAGAACCGGGTGCAGGGCCAGGGCCAGGCGCACCGCTTCGTCGGCGCCCAGGGGGACTGGTGGTGGGGTGGCGGGGGCGGTTCGGGCAGGCGGCGTTTGGCCGGCCTCCCATCGCAGCAGGTCGGCGTGGCCGCGCGGAAATTCGGCCACCTGCTGGTTGGCCTGGCGCCAGCGGGCCAGCGCTTCGCGCAGGTCGCGCGGGGTGGCCGCCAGCACAGGCGCGGCCAGGGGCAGCAACGCAGGCGATGCCAGGGCAGGCGCTGGCGTGGCCGGGTCGGCCGCGGCCAGGGCGTCGGACGGGGTTTGTGCGCCGGCCATGCGGGCGCCGAGCGCGCACGCACTGGCGGTGAGGGTGACGGCGCACCAGCGCCGCCAGCGGCGCTGAACAACGGGCGGCAAAGACCGCCGGGGGCTTGTCATGGGGTTCTCCTGAGATCACGGACCGGCGTCCGCGCGCCCTGTGGGGGCTGCAGCGGACGCACCACGGGTGTGAGGGCTCAGGCGATGGGGGGCTTGTGCTGGCCGGGCAGCACGGCGCTGGCAAAGCGCACGCCGGTGCAGGCCGGACGGCTGGCCTGCACCGGCGGGGCACTGCTGCAGGCCAGCGGGCTGCTCAGCACGCTGCCATGGCAGATGTCGCAACTGCTGCAGCCGGTGTGGTGACCGGTGCCGTCGGTGTGGCTGGTGTGATCGGCGTGCGCTGCAGGGCCGCTGGCAAGGGGCGCCATTGCGTGGGGGCCGGCACCATGGTCCATGGCCGCAGAACGGTCCCCATGGCAGGGCGGCAGCTTCGTCTGCACCGCTGCCACCGCCACTGCTGGTGACGACACGGCCGCCAGGGCCATGACATCGCCCGCCCAGGCGCGCAGGGGCAGCAGGACGATCAGCAGGAGCAGCAGGCAGCGGTGCATGGTGGGAATGATAGGCCTTGGCGGGTGATGGTTCCCCGCACCGGGCCGGTCAACAACCGGCGCCGGCGGGTCTTTGGCGGTTCGACCCGGCTGCGCGCCTCGCACCGGGGCGGGTTCAGTGCCCCAGGATCTTGGACAGGAAGTCCTTGCTGCGCTCGTTTTGCGGGTGGTTGAAGAACTCCTCGGGGGTGTTCTGTTCCACCACCTGACCCTGGTCCATGAAGATCACGCGGTCCGCCACGGCCTTGGCAAAGCCCATTTCGTGCGTCACGCACAGCATGGTCATGCCCTGGTCGGCCAGGCCGATCATCACGTCCAGCACCTCTTTGATCATCTCCGGGTCGAGCGCCGAGGTCGGCTCGTCGAACAGCATGATCTTGGGTTTGAGACACAGCGCCCGCGCAATCGCCACGCGCTGCTGCTGACCGCCGGAGAGCTGCAACGGGTACTTGTTGGCGTGCTCGGCGATGCGCACCCGTTCGAGCTGGTGCATGGCTTTCTCGATCGCTTCGTTGCGCGGCATCTTCGCGACCCAGGTCGGCGACAGGATCAGGTTTTCCAGCACGGTCAGGTGCGGGAACAGGTTGAACTGCTGGAACACCATGCCCACTTCGCGGCGCACGCGGTCCACGCCTTTGAGGTCGTCACCGACCACGGTGCCATCCACCGTGAGCTGGCCCTCCTGGTATTCCTCCAGCGCGTTGACGCAGCGGATGAGCGTGGACTTGCCGGAACCGGACGGACCGCAGATCACGACCTTCTCTCCCTTGGCGAAGTCGAGGTCGATGTCGCGCAGCACGTGGTAGCCATTGCTGGCGTACCACTTGTTGACCTTCTCGAAACGGATGATGGGGGCTTCTTGTGGGCTCATGGGAGGGCTTTCTGAATCGGGTGAAGTGGTGACTTCAAGCACGCACCGAGGAACCGGCTTTGCCGGGCCTCTGGTGTGGTCCCTCCTTCAAGGGGGGAAGACGCGGAGCGGCGCAGGGGGGTCATCTCACCTTGCTGACCGCGGTGCGCTGCTCGACCCAGAGGGAGTAGCGCGACATCGCGAAGCAGAACGTGAAATAGATCAGGGTGATGAAAAAGTAGGCTTCCAGCTTGAACGGACGCCAGTCGGCATCGGCGTTGAGCGCCAGGGCCAGCGCGCCGGTGAGTTCGTAGAGCGAGACGATGGTGACCAGCGAGGTGTCCTTGAACATGCCGATGAAGGTGTTCATCAGCGATGGCACCACCAGCGACAGCGCCTGTGGCAGCACGATCTTGCGTTGCGTCTGCCAGTAGGTCAGGCCCAGCGTCGCGGCCGCTTCGGTCTGTCCCTTGGGCAGGGCCTGCAGGCCGCCACGCACCACCTCGGCCATGTAGGCGGCCGAGAAGAGGGTGATGCCCACCACCACACGGATCAGCACGTCGATGCTCACGCCGTGCGGCATGAACAGGGGCAGCATGAACGAGGCCATGAACAGCACCGTGATCAGCGGCACGCCTCGGATCAGCTCCACATACAGCGTGCACAGGGTCCTGATCGCCGGCATGGTCGAACGGCGCCCCAGTGCGACCACGATGGACAGCGGAAAAGCCATCGTCATCGAGATCACCGTGAGCATCACGGTCAGCGGCAGGCCGCCCCACTGGTCGGTCGGCACCTCCGTCAGGCCGAGCACGCCACCCTTCATGAGCGTGAAGTAGACGACCAGCATCACGGCCCACATCAGCGGCAGCATCCGGTTCCAGAAGCGTGGCATGCAGCTGGCCCCGACCACCGCCAGCATCAGCGCGGTGGCGATCACCGGGCGCCAGTGCTCGACCAGCGGATAGCGGCCCATGACGATCTGGCGCCCTTTTTCGGACACCACGCCCCAGCAGGCGCCGACGCCGCGGACGCTGTTGCAGGCTTCGAGGTTGGCCCCGAACACCGCGTGCACGACGGACCAGTTCAGCGCGTGGTACAGCGCAAAAAGGGCCACGGCCAGCAGGCTCAGGGTCATCAGGCTGTTGAGCGGTGTCGAAAACAGGTTGGCCTTGAGCCAGGCACCGGCACCGGTGGAGTGGCCCGGCATCGGGCGCGGCGAGATCGGTTGAAAGGTGGCTTGTTCCATGTGTCGCTCCTCAGCGTTCGCGGATCGCCGCGCTGGCGTTGAACCAGTTCATCAGCGCCGACGTGATCAGGGACAGCGTCAGGTAGACCGCCATCACGATCGACAGCGCCTCGATGGCGCGGCCGGTCTGGTTGAGCGTGGTGTTGGCGATCGACACCAGTTCGGGGTAACCGATGGCCACGGCCAGCGACGAGTTCTTGGTCAGGTTCAGGTACTGGCTGGTCAGCGGCGGAATGATCACGCGCAACGCCTGCGGCAGCACCACCAGCCGCATCGACTGGCGTTTGCTCAGGCCCAGCGAGGCCGAGGCCTCGTGCTGACCCAGCGACACAGAAGCAATGCCCGAGCGCACGATTTCGGCGATGAACGACGCGGTGTAGAACACCAGGCCGATCAGCAGCGCCATGAACTCGGGCGTGACGGCGGCGCCGTTCTCGATCTGGAAATCGCCACGCGTCGGCAGGCTCCAGGTGGTCGGGGCGCCGCCCAGCAGCCAGCCGATCAGCGACAGGCCGACGACGAGCGCGATGTTGACCAGGAAGACAGGGCGTTGGTGTCCGGTCTGGTCGAAGTGCCGGCGCGCCATGCGGCTGTGGTACCAGGCCGCGAACACGCCCGCCGCTGCGCCCACCAGCGCCAGGCTCTGGCCGGTCTGCCACTCGGGCCAGGGGAACGAGAAGACGTTTTTGCTGACGAAGAAGTGGCCGAATTGCCAGGCTTCGTCATAGGCCGGCAGCACTTCGGTGAACACGATGTACCAGATCAGCAGCTGCAGGTACACGGGGACGTTGCGGAAGAACTCGACATACCAGTAGCAGATCTTGCGCAGCAGGTAGTTGCCCGAGAAACGACCGACACCGATCATGGTGCCGAGCAAGGTCGCCAGCACGATGCCGATGACCGCGACTTTGAGCGTGTTGAGCAGGCCGATGGAAAACGCCGTCCAGTAGCTGCTCATCACGTCGTACGGAATGAGCGTTTCGCTGACGTCGAAACCGAAGGGCTCGCTGAGGAAGTCGTAGCCGCTCTGGATGCCGCGCTCGCGCATGTTGGTCAGCGTGTTGCGCACCAGCAGCGCCACGAAACCGACCACGGAAAGCATCGCAATGACTTGGTAGAGGACGCCGCGTCCTTCGCGGCTGTTCCAGGAAATGGATCGGCGGCGCCGGCCGGGTTGCGGCCGTGCTTCGATCATCGGACTTGTGTTCATGACGTCGGTCCCGATTCAGGATTCAAGAGGCGTAAAAAAACCGGCACAAGCACCTGGGGAATTCCTTCCACAGGCCACTCGTGCCAGTGTTCGTCCACGAAGGTGGAGACAGATCAGCGCAGGGGCGGGGCGTACAGGAAGCCGCCGTTGCTCCACAGCGCGTTCTTGCCGCGCGGCAGGTTCAGCGGGGTCTTCGGGCCGACGTTGCGGTCATAGATCTCGCCGTAGTTGCCCACCGCCTTGATCGAGCGGGCCAGCCATTCCTTGTCCAGGCCCAACAGCTTGCCCAGGTCTTCGGTGGAGCCCAGCATGCGGCCGACTTGCGGGTCGGTGCTCTTCTTCATCTCTTCCACGTTGGCGGCGGTGATGCCGTACTCCTCGGCTTCGATCAGGCCGTTGAGCACCCATTTGGTGATCGCGAACCACTCGTCGTCACCGCGGCGCACCATCGGGCCCAGGGGCTCCTTGGAGATCAGATCGGGCAGGATCACGTGGGCCGACGGGTCCTTGGCTTCCTTGGCCCGGGTCGAAGCCAGGCCGGAGGCGTCGGTCGTGTAGGCCTGGCAGCGGCCGGAGAAGTAGGCGCCGGTGGAGGCTTCGAGCTTCTCAAACACCACGGGCTTGAGGTTGAGCTTGTTGGCGCGCGAGTAGTCGGTCAGGTTCTTCTCGGTCGTGGTGCCGGACTGCACGCAGACCGTGGCGCCTTTGAGCTGCTTGGCGCTGGTGATCTTGCCCTTGGGCACCAGGAAGCCCTGGCCGTCGTAGTAGTTCACGCCGACAAAGTTCAGGCCCAGCGACGCGTCGCGGGTGAGCGTGTTGGTGGTGTTGCGAGAGAGCACGTCGACTTCACCGGACTGCAGCGCCGTGAAGCGTTGCTGCGCGTTCAGCGGCACCCACTTGACCTTGCTGGCGTCGCCCAGCACGGCCGCGGCCAGGGCCTTGCAGTAGTCGGCGTCCAGGCCGGTCCAGTTGCCGCTGGCGTCGGACTGCGAGAAGCCCGCCAGGCCGGTGTTGACGCCGCAGACGACCTGACCACGGCTCTTGATGGCATCCAGCGTCTTGCCGGCGTGTGCGGGCAGGCTGGTGAGGGCGGCCACGGCACCCAGGGACATCACAGCCAGCTTCAGGGAACTCATTTTCATCGGTCACTCCGGTTGGTAAGGAAGTTGTGAACAGAGAGGGGCAAGGTGCACCGGATCGGGGCATCCCGCATCAGCCAAAAGAATGTATTCCGGCCCATCAGGCCGAGGCATCGGGGTTTACGTGGGAAAACTATGCGAAAAATGTATGACCGCATCGCTTGCCGGTTTGCCCTGGTGCGGTGTGGTTCCGGTCAGCAGATTCCATGCCAGCCGCACGCTCCGCGGGCGGTCCCGCCAGCGACAAGCGTGCTTTCCTTTTGGCTGCGCACAACCGTATGCTGCGATCGAAAAAGAGCACCTGGAGACAAGCCCATGACGATCGATCCCCTTGCCCCGTCCCGCCCGCACCACCGCTTCTGGCCGCGGCGGCTGCCGCACCGCATCACGCCGCCGGCCACGTCGCTGTGGTTCAACCTGGTGGTCAGCGCCACGCGCTACCCGGACAAGCCCGCCCTGGTCTTCTTCGACCGCACCACTACGTACCGCGACCTGCACGACCAGGCCGAGCGCCTGGCCGCCCACCTGCACGCGCAAGGCGTGAAGTCGGGGGACCGCGTCATCCTGTTCATGCAGAACTGCCCGCAGTGGGTGGTGGCGCACTACGCCATCCTGCGCGCCAATGCGGTGGTGGTGCCGGTCAACCCCATGAACCGGGCCGAGGAGCTCAAGCACTACATCACCGACCCGGATGTGAAGGTCGCCATCAGCGCGGCCGACCTGGCGGGTGACCTGCTGCAGGCCAACGCCGAGCTGCCCGAGGCGCAGCGCCTGTCGCACCTGGTGGTGGCGCACTACCACGACGCCATGGGGCCGCAGGCCGAGATGCCGGCCGCCTGGGAGCCCTGGCTGCGCCCGCGCCACCCGCTGCCCGCCATGCCCGGCGGCAGCGTGGCCGACTGGACCGAGGCCGTGGCCTGCAGCGCTGCGCCGCCGGTGCACGACCGCCGGCCCGAAGACCTGAGCGTGCTGCCCTACACCAGCGGCACCACCGGCCTGCCCAAAGGCTGCATGCACACCCACGCGAGCCTGATGCACAACGCCGTGGCCGGTCAGCTGTGGACCGGTGGCACGCACGAAAACGTCTCGCTGGTGGTGGTGCCCATGTTCCACATCACCGGCATGGTGGTGGGCATGCACTCGGGCGTGTACACCGGGGCCACGCTGGTCATCATGCCGCGCTGGGACCGCGAGCTGGCTGGGCGGCTGATCTCCACCTGGAAGGTCACGCACTGGAGCAACATCCCCACGATGGTCATTGACCTGCTGGCCAGCCCGCGCTTTGACCAGTACGACCTGTCCAGCCTGGTCTTCATCGGCGGGGGTGGCGCGGCCATGCCGCAGGCGGTGGCGCAGCGCCTGTTCGAGCAGTTCGGCCTGCGCTACGCCGAAGGTTATGGCCTGACCGAGACCGCGGCCCCATCGCACAACAATCCGGCCGACAACCCCAAGCAGCAGTGCCTGGGCATCCCGTTCCTGAGCGTGGACGCGCGCGTGGTCGACCCCGACACGCTGCAGGAAATGCCGCAGGGCGAGGCTGGCGAAATCATCATCCGTGGCCCGCAGGTGTTCAGCGGCTACTGGAAACGGCCCGATGCGACCGAGGCCGCCTTCATCGACTTCCATGGCCAGAAGTTCTTTCGCTCCGGCGACCTGGGCCGGGTCGACGAGGACGGTTACTTCTTCATCACCGACCGCCTCAAACGCATGATCAACGCCAGCGGCTTCAAGGTCTGGCCGGCGGAGGTGGAGGCGCTGATGTTCAAGCACCCGGCCATCGCAGAGGCCTGCGTCATCAGCACGAAAGACGGCTACCGAGGCGAGAGCGTGAAGGCTGTGGTGGTGTTGCGCGACGCCGCGCGTGGCCAGACCACGGAGCAGGACATCGTGGACTGGTGCCGCGAGCACATGGCCGTCTACAAGGCGCCGCGCGTGGTGCAATTTGTGGACGCGCTGCCCAAGAGCGGCAGCGGCAAGGTGATGTGGCGCCTTCTGCAGGAGCAGGAGGTCGTGCCCACCTGAGGCCACGCCGTGCGCAGCACCATCGCCCCATGAAGCCGGTCTCGCACCCCCTGTGGTGCCTGTGGCAACCGCGCCGCGGGCTGTTCTGGCTGGTGCTGCTGACGAATGCGCTCTCCGCGCTTCTGGTGGCGTTTCTGCAGATCGCGCAGCCCGAGGGCGCTCTGCGCTGGGCGGTCAGTCTGCTGGCCTTGACCGACACCTTGCTGGGCTGGTGGCTGCTGCGGCGCTTGTGGCTGGACAGCGGCGCGCCGGCCGCCGACCCGAACCGCCGACCCGAACCGCTGACCGATCTGTCCGGCGCGCTCAGGCGCCGGCTTCGGGTGCCGGCACGATGTGGCGGTAGGCGTGCCAGGTGGCGTGGCCGATCACGGGGCCGACGATGAACAGGCCCAGGAAGGCCGGCAACATGGCCAGCACGATGCTGCCCGTGATCAGCGCGCCCCAGAACAGCATCACGCCCGGGTTCTGCACGCAGGCGCGGATGCTGGTCAGCCCAGCCGAAACCGCGTCGACCTGGCGGTCCATGATCATCGGGATGGAGATCACGCTGGTCACGAAGATCAGGCCGGCGAAGACGCCACCGACCAGCGTGTAGGTGATGAGGAATCCGATGTTCTGC
>NZ_JBPCSJ010000119.1:0-2341 GCF_051007235.1 Hydrogenophaga sp.
GTCGGCGTCGTACTGCTGGGCCAGCGCCTGGTCGTCGGTCACGTCGGTCTCGAACACCAGGTTCACGCCCAGCGCCTGGCAGCGTTCCTGCAGGATGTTCAGCAGCCGCTTGCGGCCGATGCCAATGAAGCCGTGGCCGCCGGAGCGCACGCTGGCGCCCTTGTAGAACACCTCGATGTCGTCCCAGTGGTTGAACGCGTCGGCCATCTGCTGGGCCGATTCCGGGTCGGCCCGGCGCAGGTTCTGCAGCGTCTGGTCGGAAAACACCACGCCCCAGCCGAAGGTGTCGAACGGCCGGTTGCGTTCGACCACCGTCACCTCCAGCGCCGGGTGCCGTCGCTTCATGAGCAGGCCGAAATAGAGGCCCGCCGGGCCACCACCGATGCACAGGATGCGCCGCAGCGCTGGAATGGGAGTGTTCATGTCTGATTAGTTTAGACATGAAGCAAATCCGGCCAATCGGGTTTACCCGGACCGGTTTGATCTGTGTGGTGTCTTTTGTCGGTTGGCGGTGCAAAAATGGCTCGAACCCTTCAGGAGAACCGCATGTCCCTCTACCGTTTCAAGTCCCGCGAAACCAGCGATCTGGTCATGCTCAAACCACACGGTCAGCGCATCCTGGAGGTGCTGGGCAAAGACCCCGAGGGGCCCGGCATCATCCAGCCCGCGGACATGGCCAACGCCGTGCAAGCATTGCGCGCCGCGGCCGACGCCGAAGAAGCCGAGCAGCAACGCCTGAAAGAGGAAGCGCAGGCGCGCGGCGAAGTGCCGCCCGAATTCGATCAGGTCAGCCTGCGCCTGCGCAGCGTGCCCTTCATCGAGATGCTGCAACGCTGCGAAAAGGCCCGGGTGGACGTGGTCTGGGGCGTCTGACGCCCGCGCAGCGGTGGAGCGTTGGAGCAACGGGCCGGCCGCCGGGCCGCCCCAAGGCAGGCCAAGCCCCCTCGGGGGGCAGCGACCCGCGTCAGCGACGGAGCGTGGGGGCCACTGCTACCCCGCCTTCTGCATGTCCCGCAGCAGGCCCAGCACCTTCGCGCGGCTGCGCTCGAAGTCGGTGTTGAGCAGCGTGCTGGCCAGGTCCATGCGACCCTCGGCGGCCAGCTTCAGGGCCTCGTCGGCCAGTTCATGAAAGTGCTGGTGCGCCCGCACCAGCTCGGCAAACAGCGGGTGCGTACCCGGTGTTCGGGTGGCAGCCCGGGCCAGCCACTGGCCCAGCTCGCTGTCGTCGGCGCCGGGCAGCAGCCGCGGCGGCGGGGTTTCGGATTGGTTGACCAGTCCCAGGTGGTCGTTGAATTGCACGCACCACTCCAGGTGGTGGATCAGGGCGCCCTGCAGCTCCAGCCGGTCCAGCCGCGGGGCGGCAGGTGGCGGTTCGGCCGCGAACGCACCCTTGTATGCCTCCCCATGGCCGGCCGACGGGGCCTGGTCTGTGCGCGATCGGCGCAGCAATTGAAACAGTTTGTTAAGCGACATGGCGCCGCGACTGTAGGCGCGCGGCGGTCGCTGTTCAGGTGCCCAGCGCGAAGAAAGTGCCCTTGCGGTGAACCCGTCACCCCATGTTGGCGGCCACGCATCACACCTGTGACGCATCGCACGGTCGGGCGCCGTGTGGTCAGTGGGTTCAGGCCCGCAGTTCAAACGCGCCGGCGGCCACCGCCACACCGTTCACCAGCAGCCCCACCTGGTGCGTGCCGGGGTAGAGCGTGCGCGTGGTCACCGGGCGCAGGCTGTGGCATTTGGCCAGTGCCCGGGTCTCGCCGGGCGCCAGCGTCAGCTTCCATCCCTTGAACACCTTGGGCGACGTGCCCCCGTTGGCGCGCACGTGGTGCACCGCGTAGTCCACCACCAGGTCCTGTGGCGCCCGCGCGGTGGAGGTCAGCGTCACGGCCAGGTCGACGCTGCCGCCCACCGCCGCGTGCGGGGCCGACAGGGCCAGCGTGGCCGTGCCGCGCAGGCCCTGTTCCAGGCCCCAGGCGGCCAGCGTGGGCGCGTGCCCCTGCTTGACCAGGCCGCGGCTGGCGTGCCGCAGCAGGGCGGTGCGGCGCGCGTCGGCCCCGGCCCGGTGCAGGGCCACCCAGCCGGCCACCAGGTCGGCATGGTCCTTGGCGATGTCGTTGAGGTGGTTGGCCACGCTGCGGCGCACGTAGCCGCTGGGGTCGTCCTGCAGGGCGCGCAGCAGCGGCAGCGTGGGCGCCGGGTCGGTCACCAGCGCCTGCAGGCGCAGGCCCCCGGGCAGGCGCGGGCGGCGGCCTTCGCTGACCAGGCGGCGCACGTGGGCGCTCGGGTCCTGCGTCCAGCGGGTCAGCGTGTCAAACACCAGCGCCGGGTGGTCGCGCACAAA
>NZ_JBPCSJ010000120.1:0-3547 GCF_051007235.1 Hydrogenophaga sp.
GGAATCAACCGATCAGGCGCCTGAGACCGCGCATCGCAAGTTCTCCCGCGCCCTTCCCTCCAGCCGCACCCGAAACCGCTCGGTCCCATAGATCGCGGGCCGCGTCAGAAAACCCGACAGCACCTGCTTGCGCTTGCGCCGGTACAGCCAGCCGGGCACCCAGCGGTATTCGGCGCGGACCTGGGCGTCGTATTCGGCAAAGCGGGCCGGCTCGGCGCCGAGGATGGCGAGGTCGAAGTCGACCAGCAGGCGGGCGTCGGGATCGGTGGGCTCGGCGTCGTGGCAAGTGGCCATGAAGAGGGTGCGCACGCGCTGCTGCACCGCGGCGTCCGTACCGGCCTGCGCCAGGGCCTGGCAGGCCCAGTCGGCGCTGCGGGCTTCGTTGTCTTTGCCTTTGGGGTCGTACACCGCGTCGTGGAACCACAGCGCCAGTTCGACTTCACCGGGGTGCGTGGCCAGGTCCAGCGCGGGTTCGAGCAGGGCCAGGCATTCGCTCAGGTGCTGGGTGGCGTGGTAGTGGCGCTGCGGCTCGGCCCAGGCGGTCAGCAGGCGCTGCACCAGGCCGTCCGGGGCCAGCAGGCCCAGCGTGGCCCAGGCGCGTGGCCACGAGCGGGCCAGCAGTGCGTCTTCGGCGGGTGGGTGGTTCATGGGGGCATGTCTCAGGTCCTGGCCCTGGCCGGCAGCACCACCGAAAACGTGGCGCCGTGGCCGGGCACGCCCTGCGCGCTGATGTGGCCACCGTGGCGCTGCACGATGCGCTGGGCCGTGGCCAGACCGATGCCGATGCCCGGGAACTCGTCCTGGCGGTGCAGCCGCTGGAAGGCCTTGAACAGGCGGTCCGCGTAGGCCATGTCGAAACCGGCGCCGTTGTCCGAGACGCTGAAACCGGCCTGTCCGTCCACCTCGCAGGCGTGGACGCGGATCCTGGGCTGCGGCGTGGCGCCGGTGTACTTCCAGGCGTTGTCGAGCAGGTTGTCCACCACGCTGGCGATGAGTCGCTCGTCGCCCTGCACCACCAGACCCGGCTCCACCTCCACCGCCACGTGGCGGGCCGGCTCGGACGCGGCCAGCTCGGCCAGGTGCCGCTGGGCCAGCGCCGACACGTCGACACGGTTCCAGTGCAAGTCGCCGCGCGTGCTGCGCGAGAGCGTCAGCAAGCCGTCGACCAGGTCGCTCATCTTGCGACTGGCCAGCACGATCTGCGCGATGAAGCGCTGCGCCTCGCTTGGCAATGCTGCGGCGTGGTCTTCCTGCAGCGCGCAGGAATAGCCGTTCATCGCGCGCAGCGGCGCGCGCAGGTCGTGCGAGACGGCGTAGGCAAAGGTCTCCAGCTCCTGGTTGGCCAGGGTGAGCGCGGCGGTGCGTTCGGCGACGCGGGCCTCCAGCGTGGCGTTGAGCTCGCGCATTGCCCGCTCCGCGGCGCGGCTGGCGCGGATGTCGCGCACGATGGTGGAGAAAAACAGCAGCTGGCCCTGCGCATCGTGGTGGCTGAGGATGAGCTGCGCCACGGGAATGCCCTCGCCATCGGGCCCGAGCACCTCGGTCTCGCCCGCCCAGCGGCCTTCCCGGATGGCGGTCGGCATGCCCTGGCCCAGCACGAGGTCGGCGGCCCACCGGGTGTGCACGTCGGCGACTGTTTTCGGCAAGGCCGCTTCGGGGCCGATGCCCAGCAGCGCGCGCCCCGCGCTGTTCAGGTAGGTCAGCCGGCCTGCGGGATCGCTCATGCCGACCATGTCGCTGCTGGCTTCCAGGATGGACGCGAGCCGCTGGCGCTCCTGTTCGGCCCGCACGCGGAGCGTGATGTCGCGGTCGACCCCCTGGAACCCCTGCCATTCGCCCCGGGCATCCAGCACCGGCTGGGCGTTGGATTCGAGCACGCGGTAGCTGCCGTCCCGGTGGCGCCAGCGGATGACCACGGTGCGCCAGCCGGTGCGGTGCTCGCGGGCGGTCTGGTGGGTGGCATGGAACAGGGCCTGGTCGTCGGGGTGGACCAGCGACACCGCGTCCAGCGCCAGGAACTCGTCGACCCGGTAGCCCAGGATCGCCGTCACGCCCGGATTGCTGTAGGTGTGACGGCCCTGCACGTCGTGTTCCCAGATCCAGTCGATGGAGTTCTCGGCGATGTTGCGAAAGCGCTGCTCGCTCTCGCGCAGGGCCAGCGTCTGGCGCGCCACCTCGCGCCGCAGCAGCGCCAGAAAACCCAGCGCCAGCAACAGCAGCCCCAGCAGCGCGGCCAGGCCCCACCAGAAGGCGGGCGGCACACGCGGCTGCGTGGCCTGCTGGCCCCAGCGGGCCAGCGTCTGGTAGTAGTACGAATCCGCGTCGTTCTGCCAGGTGTCCAGCTGGGCGTCGATGGCGGCCAGCAGGTCGGCGTTGCGGCCTTTGTCGGTGGCGAAGTAGAGCTTGCTGGGCAGAAACACCAGGCTGGACGCGGTCAGCCCGTAGCGGTCGGCCGCCGCATCGCCCGAGTAGCGGTTGGCGGCCACGGCATCCGCCGTGCCGTCGGCCACCATGCGGAAGGCTTGCTCAAACGACTTCACCGGCACCAGCTCGGCACGCAAGCCGAAGCTGTGGAGCAGGCCGGCCAGGTGCTCCTGCTGCACCGAGCCGTCGAGCACCGCCACCCGCTTGCCCTCCAGGTCGAGCACCGACTGCAGCGCCACCCCCGGTCGCCGGTACACCTGCGACCAGCTGGGCAGCGCGGGCACGCGGTGGAAGTCGAAACGCTGCGCACGCGCGTCGCTGTAGGCCACGTCCGGCATCAGGTCGATGGTGCCGTCCTCCAGCAGCCGCAGGCAGCGCTCCCAGTCGCACGGCACCGGTTCCAGTGTCCAGCCCTGCAGTCGGGCCACCTCGCCCAGCAGGTCGCCCAGGATGCCGCTGGGCTGGCCCAGCTGGCCGGCCAGCAGCTTGGGCGGGTTGTCGTAAACACCCACGCGCACCACGCGCGGCGCGGCCTGCACGGCACAGGTCAGCTGTGCCGCGAACAGCAGCAGCATCGTCAGACAGCGGGCAGGCAGGCGCAAGCGGTCTCCTCTAGGGCACAGGCAAACAACCGCCCCGAGCCGAGGGTGCCGGGGCAAGGCGGCGGGACGTTGACACGGGGCGCTGGCGGCACCCCGGTGGCGTGGGCGGTATGCCTCGCCCGACTATAGCCACCCGCGCAAGCCTCACCCTCTCACGGTCGCCCGGCGGAGCGCACGGGCGCCACGCCACCGATCGTCGGTCGGCGGCCTTGCAAGCACATGACGACCGCCGGTCACAGGCCGAACGGCCGGGTGGCTACGCAGCGGTGCCGGGTGCCAGCAGCAGCGCCTTGGCCGCTTCGATGCGCAGGGCCAGCGGCGCGGTGGCATCGTTCATGACGACCAGCAGGAAGCTGCGCGGGTCCTCGTGCCGGCCCAGAAGGGACGCGGTGGTGGCGGGTGCGGTGACGGGTGCCACGCCCGATACGGCCGCTGCGGCGTCGGCGCCCCGGGCGGTGGCCGCTGGTGCGGGCGCGGCGCCCGGGGCGGCCGTGTCCGGCGGGTTCAGCGCGGCGCGCGCC
>NZ_JBPCSJ010000121.1:0-9197 GCF_051007235.1 Hydrogenophaga sp.
ATCTGGTTCCCTTCTTGCCTCAGGCGCCCTGCGCGGGCACCTCAGGGTCGGGGGTGGGTGCGGTTTCGGCGGCGCCACTGGGCAATGCGGCTGTCTTGCCCATCAGCTGGATGTACATCCGCATGATGGGCGCCGATGGTCTGAAGCACGCGACCGAAGCGGCCATCCTGAGCGCGACCTACAGCAGTAAGCGCCTGGCCGACCACTACCCCACGCTCTACGCCTCGGCCAACGGCCACGTGGCGCACGAGTGCATCCTGGACCTGCGCGGTCTCAAGGAGACCTGTGGCGTGATGGCCGAGGACGTGGCCAAGCGCCTGATGGACTACGGTTTCCACGCTCCCACGCTGTCGTTCCCGGTGGCCAACACGCTGATGGTCGAGCCGACCGAGAGCGAGACGCTGGAGGAGCTGGACCGTTTCATCGCCGCCATGATCGCGATCCGCGAAGAGATCCGCCTCATCGAGAAAGGTGAATGGCCGCAGGACGACAACCCGCTGAAGAACGCCCCGCACACCGCGGCCAGCGTGCTCAAGGGCGAGTGGCCTCACCCGTACTCGCGCGAGGTGGCGGTGGCCAGCCAAGGTCCGTCGGTCAACACCAAGTACTGGCCGTCGGTGGGCCGCGTGGACAACGTCTACGGCGACCGCAACCTGTTCTGCAGCTGCGTGCCGGTGAGCGAGCTGGCGGACTGACCCGCCACCAATCCCAACCCGATCCAGGGGCGCCGCGGGCGCCCCTTTTTCATGCCACCGCCGTGGCGCCGAAACCGGCCACCCAGCACGGCAGCTGTTCGCGCAGGATGCGCAGGGCCGGGGCTTCCTGTCGCTGCGCCAGGGTCACCAGGCCGAAGCGGGCGGTGGCGGCCAGCGGCGGTGAGACGGGCAGTTGCACCAGCCCGGGCGCCGCGGCGTTGACGGTCAGCACGATCGCGTCGCTGCCCCGCGCCACCTCGACCAGGCTCAGCGTCTCATCGCTGCGCAGGGTCACCATGTCGTCGGGGTTGGCCTGCGGCCCGTAGCGGCTGATGAGGATGCGCGCCACCTCGTCGCTCAGCGGCGTGGACGCCACCGGGTAGGCCAGGGCATCGTCGATGCCCACCGGCTGGCCCCGCTGCAGCAGGGGATGGTCCGGCCGCACCAGGAAACCCGCCGCCAGCTCGAAGACCTGGGACACCGTCAGATCGGCCGAGGGGCGCACCGAACGGGCGTCCACCACCAGTGCATCCAGGTGTTGCTCGCGCAACCCGTCCACCAGCACGCTGGTGTTACCGCGCGAGATCTGCAGGTGCAGCCGGGGGTGGTGCTGCGCCATGTGCTGCATCAGCGGGGTGGACAGCAAGGCTCCCGGCCCGGAACTGAGGCCGATGCGCAGGCTGCCGATCAGGCCCGCGTGCAGTCCTTTGCCGGTCTGCCTGAGCGCCTCGGCGTCGGCCACCAGGCGCCGCGCGCGCTGCAGCGCTTCGCTGCCGAAGGGCGTGAGCGCGATGCGCCGGCCCAGCCGGTCGAACAGCCGCCCGCCCAGCTCGTCTTCCAGCGCCTGGATGCTGCGGGTGAGCGCGGGCTGGGTCACGTACAGGGTTTTGCACGCCTGCACGAACGATCCTGCCTCTGCCAGCACCACAAAGTGCCTCAACTGCACGAGGGTCATCCCGAGTCTCCATCAAAAGTCATTGATCGTTGCATATCAATGCATTGGACTTTAATTCATGCGCTTCCTAACATGCAACAAAGTTCATGTTTCAGGAGTGCTTTGCATGGATCGCCTCAGTGATGCCGCCGTCGAACAGTTCATCGCCGTCCGCCGTGACATCCACCGCCACCCCGAGCTCGCCTTCAACGAGCGCCGCACCGCTGCCCTGGTGGCGGCTCAACTGGGCGCCTGGGGCTACACCGTCACCACCGGTCTGGGCGGCACCGGCGTGGTGGGGCAGCTGAAGCGCGGCACCTCCAACCGCACCCTCGGCCTGCGCGCCGACATGGACGCGCTGCCGATCGCCGAAGCCACCGGCGCCGCCTGGGCCAGTTGCACACACGGCGTGATGCACGCCTGCGGCCACGACGGCCACACCGCCATGCTGCTGGCCGCCGCGCAGCACCTCGCCACCCAGGGCCGCTTTGACGGCACGCTGAACCTGATCTTCCAGCCGGCCGAAGAAGGCGGCGGCGGTGCGCTGAAGATGATGGAAGACGGCCTGTTTGAGCGCTTCCCGTGCGAGGCCATCTTCGCCATGCACAACATGCCCGGCTTCCCGCAGGGGCAGCTGGTGTTCCGCAGCGGCCCGACCATGGCCTCGTCCGACTACGCCACCGTCACGCTGCACGGCGTGGGCGGCCACGGCGCCATGCCGCACAAGGCGGCCGACCCACTGGTCGCAGCGGCGTCCATCGTCATGGCGCTGCAGACCATCGTCTCGCGCAACGTCGACCCGATGCAACCCGCTGTGGTGACCGTCGGTGCCCTCCACGCGGGCGAGGCCAACAACGTCATCCCGGCCACCGCACGGCTGGAGATCAGCCTGCGCGCGCTCGACCCGCAGGTGCGGCGCGACATGGAGCGCCGCATCCACGAACTGATCGCGCTGCAGGCGCAGAGCTTCGGCGTGCGCGCCGAGATCGCCTGGCGGCCCGGCTACGCGGTGCTGGTCAACGACCCGCAGCAGACCGCCCGCGCGCTGGCGGTGGCGCGCAAGCATTTCCCCGCCGACCAGATCAACCCGCAAGGCCCGATGCTGACCGGCAGCGAAGACTTCGCTTTCATGCTCGAACGCGTGCCGGGCAGCTACCTCTTCATCGGCAATGGCGCCGACGGCGAGCCCGGCGCTTGCATGGTGCACAACCCGGCCTACGACTTCAACGACCTGAACATCGCCCCCGGCGCGGCCTACTGGATCGCGCTCGTGCAGGACCTGCTTTCCCCCAACCCCTGAGCCCTATCTCGGCCCTTTCACAACCACAACGGAGACAACACCATGAACCCACGCAACCGCATCCGCACGCTCCTGGCCGCCACGGCGCTGGCCACCCTCGGTCTGGCCGGCACCGCTGCCGCCCAGACCTTCCCGGCCAAGCCGGTCACGCTGATGGTCCCCTACCCGGCCGGCGGCCTGTCGGACGTGATCGCCCGCTCGGTCAACGTCACCCTGGGCAAACAGCTGGGCCAGCCGGTGGTGGTGGAGAACCTGGGCGGCGCCAGCGGCGCCATCGCGGCGCAGAAGGTGCTCAATGGCCCCAGCGACGGCTACACCGTGTTCCAGGGCTCGCCCAACGAGCTGATCCTGGCGCCGCTGGCCGTGGCGTCGAACAAGGTCCGCAGCGAAGACTTCCGCCTGGTGCAGATGATCGCCACCGCGCAGATCGCCTTCCTGGCCAAGAAAGACCTTCCGGTGGGCAGCGTGGACGAGTTCGTGGAGCACGCCCGCAAGGCCGCCAAGGACGGCAAGCCGCTGACCTTCGCCAGCGTCGGCCCCGGTTCGTTCTACCACCTGCTGGGCGAGCACCTGTCCAAGGTCACCGGCATCCCGATGATCCACGTGCCCTACAAAGGCGCGGCACCCGCCGAGCAGGACCTGATGGCCGGCCAGGTCGACTTCTTCCTGGCGCCCTACGGCAAAAAATACGACGAGATGGCCAAGCAGGGCCGCATCAAGGTGCTGGCCATGCTCAACAACGGGCGGCTGGACAGCGTGAAGCAATACCCCGCCATCAGCGAGAGCAAGCAGCTCAAGGACTTCACCTTCCGCATCTGGACCGGCTACTTCGTCAAGCGGGACACGCCGGAACCGGTGGTGGCGGCGCTGCACAAGGCCATCACCGGCACCCTGGACGACGCCACCGTGGAAACGGCGCTCGCAGCCAACAGCCAGCTGCTGCCCAAGCCGCAGACCCTGGCCGAGGCGGACAAGGCCTACGCCGACGGCATCCAGCAATTCCGCTCGATTGCGAAGTCGATCGGGCTGCAGGCACAATAAGCACCTTCTTCCGTTGATCGGGAGAGACCGGCGCCCTCAGGGAAGGCCGGCGCCGAAGGAGCAACCGCCCCGGAAACTCTCAGGCAAAAGGACCGATCAACGCGCTTCAAACTCTGAAGAGTGGCCGGGATTCGTCCCCCGGCCCACCGCAGGAGCAAGCCAGTCCAAGACGCGAATCAAGGACCGGTGAATCTCTCAGGTCACAAACAGAGGGGGTCATGGTCCGCACACGGTGTGCGGCCGTGTCCCACTGTTTGACGGCTTTGAAAGAGAAACCCAATGGCACAGCTCATCGTCATCGGCGGCGGCATCACCGGCGTCACCAGCGCCTACGCCCTGTCCCGCGAAGGTCACCAGGTCACCCTGATCGAACAGCACCGCTACGCGGGCATGGAGACCAGCCACGCCAACGGCGGGCAACTGTCGGCCTCCAACGCCGAAACCTGGACCCACCCGTCCACCTTGCTCAAGGGCATCAAGTGGATGCTCAAGGCCGACGCGCCGCTGCTGGTCAACCCCAAGCCGAGCTGGCACAAGCTGTCTTGGTTCGCCGAGTTCGCGGCCGCCATTCCGAAGTACCGCGAGAACACCATCGCCACCACCCAGCTGGCGATTGCCGCACGCGAACACCTGTTCGGCTGGGCACAGGCCGAGGGCATTCACTTCGACCTGAAGAAGCAAGGCATCCTGCACATCTACCGCGACAAGGCTGGCTTCGACCACGCGGGTGAGGTCAGCAAGCTGCTGGCCGCAGGCGGCCTGCCGCGCCGCGCCGTCACACCCGACGAGATGCGCGCCATCGAACCCACGCTGGCCGGCGACTACTACGGCGGCTACTACACCGAGAGCGATTCCACCGGCGACATCCACAAGTACACCCACGGCATGAGCCTCGCCTGCGAACGCCGCGGCGTGCGACTGGTCACCGGGCAGGCCGTCAGCCGCGTGCACAGCACGGGTCAGGCCGCCCACGTCACCCTGGCCGACGGCCAGGTGGTCACCGCCGATGCGGTGGTGGTCTGCGCCGGCGTGCACAGCCGTGCCATCAGCGCGCAGCTGGGTGACCGGCTGAACGTCTACCCGGTCAAGGGCTACTCCATCACCGTGATGCTGAACGACGAGCAGAGCCAGGCCGCTGCGCCGAACGTGAGCCTGCTGGACGACGAGACCAAGCTGGTCACCAGCCGCCTGGGCGTGGACCGTTTCCGCGTCGCTGGCACGGCCGAGTTCAACGGCTTCAACCGCGACATCCGCGCCGACCGCATCAAGCCGCTGGTGGACTGGGTCAACCAGTGCTTCCCGGGCGTGAGCACGCGCCGCGTCGAGCCCTGGGCCGGCCTGCGGCCCATGATGCCGGACATGCTGCCCCGCGTCGGCCCGGGCCGCCTGCCCAACGTGTTCTACAACACCGGCCACGGTCACCTGGGCTGGACGCTCTCGGCCATCACCGCGCACCAGCTGGCGGGGCACGTGGCGCAGTGGGAAGATGCGCGCTCGGGCCGCGGCGTGGTCCGGCCGGCCCTGGCCTGACGCGCGCGACACGACCACAACGACCAGGAGACGCGCATGGCGGTATCGGCTTTCGATCTGTTCAAGATCGGCATCGGGCCCAGCAGCTCGCACACCGTGGGCCCCATGCGCGCCGCGCGCCTGTTCGTGCACGGGCTGCAGACGGCCGGGTCACTGCCAGCCGTGGCGCGGGTGCAGGTGGGCCTGTACGGCTCGCTGGGCGCCACGGGCCGCGGCCACGGCAGCGACAAGGCGGTGCTGCTCGGCCTGTGTGGGCACGAGCCGGAGTCGGTGCCCATCGAATCGGTCGAACCCACCGTTGCCGCCATCCGCGAACAGGGGCGCATCACGCTGATGGGCACGCACCCCATCGCCTGGGCCGACCGTGACGATCTGACCCTGCACCGCCAGGCCCTGCCGCTGCACGCCAACGGCATGCGGCTGACAGCGTGGGACGCAGCGGGCGCGGTGCTGTCCGAGCGCACCTTCTATTCGGTGGGCGGCGGCTTCGTGGTGAGCGAAGAGGTCATGGCCGACGGCCAGCGGCAGAAGGTGATCGCGCCCGACGTCACCCAGCTGCCGATCCCGTTTCGCACCGGCGACGAGCTGCTGCAGCGCTGCCGCACACACGGCCTGTCCATCGCGGGCGTGATGCGTGCCAACGAACGCCACTGGCGCAGCGACGAAGAAGTGCGCGTCGGCCTGCTGCGCATCTGGGACGTGATGCAGGCCTGCGTGCAGCGCGGCTGCGCCACCGACGGCGTGCTGCCCGGCGGCTTCAAGGTGCGCCGCCGTGCGCCCGCGCTGCACCGCGACCTGACCGGCCACCCCGAAAAAGCGCTGACCGACCCGCTGGCCGTGCTGGACTGGGTAAACCTCTACGCGCTCGCGGTCAACGAAGAGAACGCTGCGGGCGGTCGCGTGGTGACCGCGCCCACCAACGGGGCGGCCGGCATCGTGCCCGCCGTGCTGCACTACTACCGGCGCTTCGTCCCGGGAGCGAACGACGATGGCGTGGTCGACTTCCTGCTCACGGCCGCCGCCATCGGCATCCTCTACAAGGAAAACGCCAGCATCAGCGGCGCAGAAGTCGGCTGCCAGGGTGAGGTGGGCGTGGCCTGCTCCATGGCCGCCGCCGCCCTCTGCGCCGTGCTGGGCGGCACGCCCGAGCAGGTGGAGAACGCGGCCGAGATCGGCATGGAACACCACCTGGGCCTGACCTGCGACCCGGTGGGCGGCCTGGTGCAGATCCCCTGCATCGAACGCAACGCGATCGCCTCGGTCAAGGCCATCAACGCCGCGCGCATGGCACTGCGCGGCGACGGCACCCACCACGTCAGCCTGGACAAGGTCATCAAGACCATGCGCGAGACCGGGGCGGACATGAAGACCAAATACAAGGAAACCGCGCGGGGCGGTCTCGCCGTGAACATCGTGGAATGTTGACCCCCCCGCGCCGCCTGCGGCGTCACCCCCCAGGGGGCGATGCCTGCGGCCCGGCGGAGCCGGTTCCGCGGCATCCTTGACCAGGACATTGCGCTCCGGAAGCTTGGCCTCGATGCTTCTGGGCTAAGCTTCGCGCGAACTTTTCCCCACGCGCGCATGACCACGACCTTCCGCGTGCTGAGCCTCATCCCGCCGATGACGCAGCTCAACACGCCCTACCCCTCGACCGCCTACCTCACCGGCTTCCTGCGCTCGCGCGGCATCGACGCGGTGCAGGAAGACCTGGCGCTGGCGCTGGTGCTCCAGCTGTTCACCCCCCCCGGGCTGGAGGCGCTGCGCGGCTGCGCACTGGCCCAGCCGGAGGTGCAGCGCACCGCCGCCGTGCACAGTTTCCTCGACCAGTTCGAGGCCTACCGCGCCACCATCGGCCCGGCCGTCGCCTACCTGCAGGGGCGGGACTCGACGCTGGCCTACCGCATCGCCACCCGCGGCCTGCTGCCGGAAGGGCCGCGCTTTGGCGCGCTGGACAACTACGTCGATGACGGCAGCGGCGACCCGCTGGGCTGGGCCTTTGGCGCGCTGGGCGTGCAGGACAAGGCGCGCCATCTGTGCACGCTGTACCTGAACGACCTGGCCGACGTGATCCGCGACGCGGCCGACGAGCGCTTCGAGTTCGTGCGCTACGCCGAATCGCTGGCCAGCAGTCAGCCGACGTTTGAGCCGCTGGCGCAGGCCCTGGCCGCACCGACCACGCTGGTGGACGACCTGCTGCGCGACCTCACCCTGGCGGCGGTGGAACGCCACCGGCCCACGCTGGTGCTGCTGTCGGTGCCCTTCCCCGGCTCGGTCTACGCCGCGCTGCGCATCGGCCAGGCCATCAAGACCACGCACCCGGCCATCCAGATCGCGCTGGGCGGTGGCTACGTCAACACCGAGCTGCGCGAGCTGAAAGACCCGCGCGTGTTCGACTTTGTGGACTACGTGACGCTGGACGCGGGCGAACGGCCCGTGCTCTCGCTCATCGAACACCTGCGCGGTCAACGAGGGCCGCAGCGCCTGCAGCGCACTTTTGTGCGCGAAGACGGCGCGGTGAAGTACGTGAACCTGGCCGAGCCCGACATCCCGTTCGAGGACGTCGGCACGCCCACCTGGGACGGTCTGCCGATCGAGCGCTACCTCAGCCTGCTGGACATGCTCAACCCCATGCACCGGCTGTGGAGCGACGGGCGCTGGAACAAGCTGACCGTGGCCCACGGCTGCTACTGGAAGAAGTGCAGCTTCTGCGACGTGAGCCTGGACTACATCGGTCGCTACGAAACCGCGACCGCGTCCACGCTGGCCGACCGTATCGAAAAGATCGTCAAAGAAACCGGCCAGACCGGCTTCCATTTCGTGGACGAAGCGGCGCCGCCCAAGGCGCTCAAGGCACTGGCCGAAGAGCTGATCCGCCGCGACCTGCAGATCAGCTGGTGGGGCAACATCCGCTTCGAGAAAACCTTCACGCCCGAACTGGCCGAGCTGCTGGCGCAAAGCGGCTGCATCGCCATGAGCGGCGGGCTGGAAGTGGCGAGCGACCGGCTGCTCAACCTGATGAAAAAGGGCGTGTCGGTCGAGCAGGTGGCGCGGGTGACCAAGGGCTTTGCCGACGCCGGCATCCTGGTGCACGCCTACCTGATGTACGGCTTCCCCACCCAGACGCTGCAGGACACGGTGGACGCGCTGGAATACGTGCGCCAGCTGTTCGAGAACGGCTGCATCCAGAGCGGCTTCTTCCACCGCTTTTCCTGCACGGTGCACTCACCGGTGGGCCTGGACCCAGCGGCGTATGGCATTGACCTCATTCCGCTGCCCGAGGTGACGTTCGCCAAAAACGACATCGGTTTCACCGACCCCACGCCCATGCCGCCCGGCGTGGACCACGACGTGCTGGGCCAGGGCCTGCGCAAGGCGATCTACAACTACATGCACGGCCTGTGCGTGGAAGACGACGTGCGCCGCTGGTTCGACCACCTGCCCTGCCCGGTGCCGCGGCCCACCGTCAAGCGCGGCAAGATCGGCAAGGCGCTGGCCGCGCAGCGCTGAACGCGCAGCGCCGGCTCACATGCCGGCGTAGTTGGGCCCGCCGCCGCCCTCGGGGGTGACCCAGACGATGTTCTGCGTCGGGTCCTTGATGTCGCAGGTCTTGCAGTGCACGCAGTTCTGCGCGTTGATCACCAGCTGATCGGCCCCGTCCTTGCTCACGAACTCGTACACCCCGGCCGGGCAGTACCGG
>NZ_JBPCSJ010000122.1:0-3645 GCF_051007235.1 Hydrogenophaga sp.
CTCTACGACACCGATACCTCGTCCTACATCACGCTGGCTGAGGTCAAGACGCTGGTGATGGACAACGAACGCTTCGTGGTGCGCGACGCGAAGACCAACGAAGACCTGACCCGCAGCATTCTGTTGCAGATCATCCTGGAAGAAGAGACGGCTGGCGTGCCCATCTTCACCGAGCAGGTGCTGGCGAACATCATCCGCTTCTACGGGCATGCCATGCAGGACTTCATGGGCTCGTACCTGGAAAAGAACGTCCAGATTTTCATGGACCTGCAGAACAAGATGAGCGAGCAGACCAAGGGGCTCAACCCCGAGCTGTGGAAGCAGTTCACCAATGTGCAGTCGCCCATGATGCAGGGCATGATGGGTTCGTACATGGAGCAATCCCGCAACGCGTTTACGCAAATGCAGGAGCAGATGCAGAAGAACAGCGAGCAGATGCTGGCGGCACTGGGACTCAAGCGCTGACCCTTTCGCGCTGTCCGGTTCCGGTCTGAGACAATCGGGGCATGACCGAAACCACCGCTTCTCCGGGTGCATCCGCACCCAAAGTCGGCTTTGTGAGCCTGGGTTGCCCCAAGGCGTTGACCGATTCCGAACTCATCCTCACGCAGCTCAGCGCCGAGGGTTATCAGACTTCCAAAACCTTTGCCGGTGCCGATCTGGTGATCGTCAACACCTGCGGCTTCATTGATGATGCGGTCAAGGAAAGCCTCGATACGATTGGTGAAGCGCTGGCCGAAAACGGCAAGGTCATCGTGACAGGCTGCCTGGGCGCGCGCGAGGCCGATGATGGTGGCAACATGGTGCGGCAGATGCACCCCAGCGTGCTGGCTGTGACCGGACCGCACGCGACGCACGAGGTGATGGAGGCGGTGCACCTCCACCTGCCCAAGCCCCACGATCCATTTGTCGATCTGGTGCCAGCGCAAGGTATCAAACTCACGCCCCGCCATTACGCCTACCTGAAAATCAGCGAGGGCTGTAACCACCGCTGCACCTTCTGCATCATCCCTTCGATGCGTGGTGATCTGGTGAGCCGTCCCATCGGCGATGTATTGACCGAAGCACGCAAGCTGTTCGAAGCCGGTGTGAAGGAGCTGCTGGTGGTCAGCCAGGACACCTCCGCCTACGGTGTGGACGTGCAGTACCGCACCGGATTCTGGGATGGGCGTCCCGTCAAGACCCGCATGTTCGATCTGGTGCGCGCGCTGGGTGAACTCGCAAAAGGGTTTGGTGCCTGGGTCCGTCTGCACTACGTGTACCCGTACCCCCACGTTGACGAGATCATTCCTTTGATGGCCGAGGGCTTGTGCCTGCCCTATCTGGACGTGCCTCTGCAGCACAGCCACCCGGACGTGCTCAAGCGCATGAAGCGCCCGGCTAGTGGGGAGAGGAACCTAGAGCGCATCGCGCGATGGCGCGAACTGTGCCCACAGATTGTGGTGCGCAGCACCTTCATTGCCGGTTTCCCAGGCGAGACCGAGGCGGAGTTCCAGCACCTGCTCGATTTTGTTCAGGAGGCGCGCATCGATCGCGCCGGATGTTTTGCCTATTCGCCGGTTACCGGTGCCGTGGCCAATACTTTGGCCGATCCGGTCCCCGATGCGCTGCGCGAGGCGCGCCGCGCCCGTTTCATGGCGGTGGCTGAGGCTGTGTCGGCTGAAAAATTGCGTGAACGCGTGGGTGCGACCATGCAGGTGTTGGTGGACTCTGCGCCCAGCATGGGCAAAAAGGGTGGCGTTGGTCGGAGCTACGCCGATGCACCCGAGATCGACGGGGTGGTGCGGCTGCTCCCACCTCAGAAAATCAGCAAGACGCTGAAGGTGGGGGAGTTCACCAAAGTTCAGATCGTGGCGGCCGATGGCCACGACCTGGTGGCGCAGCCCATCTGAGTGGTATCAGTTCCTGGCGCCAGTCCGGCGCTGGGATCCCGAGGTGTTTGACAGAACAAACGGACTTGCCCATGCAAAAAGGCCTGCTGACATGTCAGCAGGCCTTTGCTATTTTGGTGCCCAAGAGAGGACTCGAACCTCCACGCCTCTCAGCGCTAGTACCTGAAACTAGTGCGTCTACCAATTCCGCCACCTGGGCATCTCAGGAAGCATTCATTATATGCCGGAGTTGGTCGGTTTTGAGGTGGGGCGGTTTTTTGTGACCAGGCGAGGCCGAGACTTGCGTTCGACCATCGGCTGCATGTGCGCTGGAATGGCGGGCGTGCAAAAGAAAAAAGGGCTTGCCGACATCATGTCAGCAAGCCCTTATGATCGTGGTGCCCAAGAGAGGACTCGAACCTCCACGCCTCTCGGCGCTAGTACCTGAAACTAGTGCGTCTACCAATTCCGCCACCTGGGCATCTCAGGAAACCGCTAGTATAGCATTTTCAGATCAACAAAAAACAGTGAACGAAAAGAACAGCCTGCTGGCCGAATTCGAGGGTGTGGTTTCGGGTCATCGCGATGGTCACGGTTTCGTGGTGCGCGATGACGGCCAGGCCGACATCTACCTGCCGTCCAATGAAATGAGGGCAGTGCTCCACAAAGATCGCGTCAAGGCGCGCATCGTGCGGCTGGATCGCAAGGGCCGTCCCGAAGGACGGGTCACGGAAATCGTCGAGCGCTCCGATGCTCCCATCATCGGCCGTCTGCTGCAGGAAAGTGGTGTCTGGCTGGTGGCGCCAGAAGACAAGCGCTACGGACAGGATGTGCTGATTCCCAAAGGTGCGACCGGATCGGCCAAGCCCGGCCAGGTGGTGGTGGTCCAACTGACCGAGCCGCCTGCGCTGTACGGCCAGCCGGTGGGCCGGGTCAAGGAAGTGCTGGGCGACATCGACGATCCCGGCATGGAGATCGAGATCGCGGTGCGCAAATACGGTGTGCCGCACGAGTTCTCAGACGCCGCGATGGCCCAGGCGCGGGCTCTGCCAGACCACGTGCGCTCCGTGGACCACAAGCACCGGGTGGACCTGCGCGATGTACCGCTGGTGACCATTGACGGTGAAGATGCGCGCGACTTCGATGATGCGGTGTATTGCGAGCCCGCCAAGGTGGGGCGCGGCAAGGGCTGGCGCTTGCTGGTCGCAATCGCTGACGTGAGCCACTATGTGCAGACCGGGTCTTCCATCGACATCGATGCCTATGACCGCGCGACCTCGGTCTACTTCCCGCGGCGGGTGATCCCCATGCTGCCGGAGAAACTGTCCAACGGCCTGTGCTCGCTCAATCCTGGCGTGGAGCGGTTGTGCATGGTCTGCGACATGCTGATCAACGCCAAGGGCGAAATCCACGCCTACCAGTTCTACCCCGCGGTGATGTTCAGCCACGCGCGTTTCACCTACACCGTGGTGGCGGCCATCCTGCAAAACACGCGCGGGCCAGAGGCGCAGGGCCGCAAAGGGCTGGTGCCGTATCTCATCAACCTGCACGATGTGTACCGTGCACTGTTGCTGGCTCGCGAGGCTCGGGGCGCGGTGGACTTCGAGACCACGGAAACGCAAATCGTCTGCGATGAGTCGGGGCGTATCGAGAAGATCGTGCCGCGCACGCGCAACGATGCGCACAAATTGATCGAAGAAGCCATGCTGGCTGCCAACGTCTGCTCGGCAGACTTCATCGGCCAGAGCAAGCACGTGGGGTTGTTCCGGGTGCA
>NZ_JBPCSJ010000123.1:0-22604 GCF_051007235.1 Hydrogenophaga sp.
GCAGCCGGCGCACACCCGACCCTTGTTGCGCTGCATCAAGGCGGGTGTCAGCAAGCAGGTCTAGATTGGCTCTTTCGAGCCGACGGGCGCTTCCAGCCCGGGCACATATCCGTGTGAAATGGCCCCCAACCCTGGCTCTGCCAGGCCCCCCGAGGGGGTGCAGTCGTTCTTGGGGCGGCCCGGCGAACGACTGAGAACCGAGGAGACCCGAGAACCATGCTGCCCGCCTACATCACCCACCCCGATTGCGCCCGCCACGAGATGGGCGCCCACCACCCCGAGTGCCCGGAGCGCCTGTCCGCCATCAACGACCACCTGCTGGTCAAGGGCCTGCTGGACTACATGATTCCCTACGACGCGCCGCTGGCGACCGAGGAACAGCTGGGCCGGGCCCACGCCTCGCTGTACGTGCGCGAGCTGATGGCGATGGCGCCCAAGGAAGGCACCCACCAGGTGGACCCGGACACCAGCATGAACCCCTGGACCCTGCCCGCCGCCCTGCGCGCCGCGGGCGCCGCCATCGAGGCGACCGAGCTGGTGCTGGCGGGCAAGGCGTCCACCGCGTTCTGCAGCGTGCGCCCGCCCGGCCACCACGCCGAACGCGCCGCGGCCATGGGTTTCTGCTTCTTCAACAACGTGGCCGTGGGCATGCGCCACGCGCTGGACGTGCACGGCCTGCAGCGGGTGGCGCTGATCGACTTCGACGTGCACCACGGCAACGGCAGCGAAGACATCTTCCGCGGTGACGAACGGGTGCTGATGTGCTCGATCTTCGAGAAGGGCCTGTACCCCTTCAACGGCGAGCAGGCGGTCGGCCCCAACATGGTCAACGTCGGCCTGCCCACCCGATCGGGCAGCGACGCCTTCCGCGCCGCGGTGAGCGAGCACTGGATGCCGGCGCTGGACGCCTTCCGGCCCGAGCTGATCTACATCTCGGCCGGCTTCGACGCCCACCGCGAGGACGACATGGGCAACCTGGGCCTGGTCGAGGCCGACTACGCCTGGGTGACACAAGAATTGATGAAAGTGGCCGACAAACACTGCAAGGGCCGCGTGATCTCGTGCCTGGAGGGCGGCTACGTGCTCAGCCCGCTGGCGCGCAGCGTGGCGGCGCATGTCAGGGTCCTCATCGGAGCCGACTGAACATGTGCCCCCATGCTCCACCGGCTCACGGGTCGCTGCCCCAGGAACTGGAAGGAACCGGTTCCTTCTCCGTTTCCGGGTCGCGTTTCGCCTTGGGTCGGCCCGGCGGCACAACCTGAACGATTTATGGACAAACACTACCTCTCCCCCCTCTTCGAACCCGCCACCATCGCCGTCTTCGCCGGCAAGGACACGCCGGAGCGGCAGACGCCGCAGGCTGTCGCGCTGGTCGAGGCCCTGACCGCGCAGCGCTTCACCGGCCAGCTGGTGTTCCTGGACATCCAGACCACCGGCACCCTGGGCGACCTGGCACAGACCCGGGCCGACCTGGCCATCATCAGCCTGCCCCCCGGTGAAGCCATCGCGGCGCTGGAAGTGGCCGGGCGCATCAAGTGCAAGGCGGCGCTGATGGTGGGCAGTGGCATCCCCGCGGCCGAGGCGGCCGTCATGCACCGTGTGGCCAAGCGCCACGGCATGCACCTGCTGGGCCCCAACAGCCTGGGTTTCCAGCGCCCGCGCACGGGGCTCAATGCCAGCGTGGTCGGGTCGCTGGCCGCGCCGGGGCCGCTGGCCCTGGTGTCGCAGTCGGGTGCGCTCACCGCGTCCATCCTCGACTGGGCCAGCCAGAACTCGGTGGGCTTTTCCAACGTGGTGTCGCTGGGGCCCAACACCAGCGTGGACATCGCCCAGGTGCTGGACTTCCTGGCCTCTGATGCGCAAACGCACAGCATCGTCGTCTATCTGGAAGGCATCTCCAGCGCACGGCGCTTCATGAGCGCGCTGCGCGCGGCGGCCAACGCCAAGCCGGTGATCGTGCTCAAGGCCGGCCGCAAGACGGCGGGCAACAAGGCGGCGCAGACGCACAGCGGCGCCATCGTGGGCAGCGACGACGTGTTCGACGCCGCCCTGCGCCGCGCCGGTGCGGTGCGGGTGCGTTCCTTTGTCGAACTGTTCTCCGCCTCCAAATGCCTGGCCTCGCGCTACCGCCCGGTGGGCAAACGCCTGGCCATCGTCACCAACGGTGGCGGCCCCGGCGTGCTGGCGGCCGACTGGGTGAGCGAAATCGACCTCGAGCTTGGCCAGCTCTCGCCCGAGACCGCGGCCGAGCTCAAGGCCAAACTGCCCAGCCTGGCGTCGCTGACCGACCTGATCGACCTGTCGGAAGAAGCCAGCGCCGAGCACTACCGCGCCGCCATCGACGCCGCCGGCCGTGACCGGGCGGTGGACGGCGTGCTGGTGGTGCACTCGCCCAAGGCGGGCGTGGATTCGACCGACATCGCCACCGCCATGGCCGAGCTGAAGACCCGGCTGGGCAAACCGCTGCTGTGCTGCTGGATGGGCGACGCCTCGGTGGGCCCGGCGCGGGCCGTGCTGGCCAAGGCCGCCATCCCCAGCTTCCGCACCCCCGAAGCGGCCGTGGGCGCCTTCGGCAACATCGCCAGCTTTTATCAAAACCAGCAGCTGCTGCAGCAGACACCGCCGCCGCTGTCGACCCTGGGCAAGCCCGACATCGAGGGCGCGCGCCTGCTGATCGAGAACGTGCTGACCGAGCGGCGAAAGGTGCTGACCGAGATGGAGTCCAAGGCACTGCTGTCGGCCTTCCACATCCCGGTCACGCAGACCATCCTGGCGCGCACCTCCAACGAAGCCATGATGATCGCCACCCAGCTGGGTTACCCGGTGGCGCTCAAGATCGACTCGCCCGACATCAGCCACAAGAGCGACGTGAACGGCGTGGCGCTCAACATCATGAACGCCACCGCGGTGCGCGACGTGTTCAACAGCATGATCGAAACCGTGGGCCGCCTGCAGCCCGGCGCGCGGATCAACGGCGTGACGATCCAGAAAATGGCCAGTGCCAAACGCGGGCGCGAGCTGTACATCGGCCTCAAGACCGACGACCCGTTCGGCCCGGTCATCGCCTTCGGTGCCGGCGGCACCATGATCGAGCTGATCAACGACCGCGCCATGGAACTGCCGCCGCTCAACCAGTTCCTGGCCCGCCGGCTGATCGAACGCTCGCGCGTGAGCGACACCCTGGGCGACTGGCGCGGCGCCAGCGCGGTGGACCGTGAAAAGCTCGAACAGGTGCTGCTGCGCGTGTCCGAAATGGTGTGCGAGCTGCCCCAGCTGCGCGAGATGGACATCAACCCCATCATCGTGGACGAGAACGGGGCGGTCGCCGTGGATGCGCGCATCGTGATCGAAAGCGCGCCGGCCACGGCGCGCAACTACGCCCACCTGGCCATCCTGCCCTACCCGGCGCGTTACGAGCAGATCTGGCCGCTGCGCGGCGGCGGCGAGTACACCATCCGCCCGATCCACCCGGACGATGCCCAGATGCTGCAGGACCTGGTGCACGGCCTGTCGGCCGAAAGCCGCTACTACCGCTTCGTCTCCAGCATGACCGAGCTGCCGCCGGCCATGCTCTCGCGCCTGACCCTGATCGACTACGACCGCGAGATGGCGCTGGTGGCCATCCACCGCACGCGCCAGATGGGCGAGGACGGCGAACCGGTGGAGACCGAGCGCATCGTGGGCGTGTCGCGCTACATCACCAACCCCGACAAAGCCAGTTGCGAGTTTTCGCTGGTGGTGGCCGACGACTTCAACGGCAAGGGCCTGGGTTCGCGCCTGATGCTCAGCATCATGGAAGAGGCGCGCGACAAAGGCCTGGACGAGATCGAGGGCCTGGTGCTGGCCAACAACCCCGGCATGCTCAAGCTCATGAAGGGCCTGGGCTTCCACATCAAGCCGTTCCCGGACGATCCGGACTTCAAACTGGTCACCCACACGCTCTGAGCGCCGTCTGACCGTGTTCTGACGGTTTTCTGAGCCCTGTTCAGCCCCAGCCACCCCGTCGGGTGGCTTTTTTTCGCCTGTGCGAGACCGGTTTTGACCGGCTGGCGCCGCCGGCATGGCTGAAAACTTGTGCCTTGCTATCTCTTATATCTCTTAGTTTCTTAAATTAGTCGTAGTAGTAGAGGGCGCCCTGCGGTGTGGACAAGCGCCTTTTCCTTTTCCAGATCAAGCACTTGCAGCACCCACAAGCCTGTGCAGGGCAGGCGGTTCCCGCTGCACCGCCAACGGGGACAACTTCCGATTTGTCCACTGGCCTGTGGATAAATATAGGGTTGCCAGAAATTTATCCACAGCTTTGTGCAAACCCGGCTGCGCCAGCGCCCCAAAACCCATCCAGACCCCCACTCAAAACCGAATCGGGGTCAGATTCCAATTTTCACCAGAAGGAAAAAACGGGGTCAGACCCCGATGACCGGACCCCGATGACCGGACCCGGATGACCGAGGTGGTTGTGTGAGCGCTTTCGTTCTTGCCGGCCGGCGCTGCGGTTGGGCGGCTTCAGTGGAAGCGCGCCATCTGCGCAAAGCCCCAGGCCATGCCCAGGCCGTGCAGCAGCGTGGCCGCCACCGTCAGCGCCAGCGCGGGCTTGAGGCGTCCGGGCTGGTGGCGGTGGATCCAGAGCCAGCCCAGCGCAGCCAGCGAAAACGGCAGCGACACCAGGCCCCAGAGCGCGGGCATGGGCGGGATCAGCAGCCACACGCTCAGCGCCAGCCAGGCGTGGGCGCACAGCACCAGGCTGGCGTAGAGCAGCGCGGCCGGTGTGGCGCCCAGCCGCACCACCAGGGTGCGTTTGCCCACCCGGGCGTCGGCTTCGGCGTCCGGGAAGCCGTTGATCAGCAGCAGCGCCGCGACCATGAGCGCAAACCCCGCCGCGGCGCTGGCCGGGATGATGAAGAACTGCCGCCGCTGCACGTAGTCGGCCCCCACCACCACCAGAAACCACACCAGGGCCACAGTGGGTTCGCCCAGGCCGCGCGACATCAGCCGCAGCGGCGGGGCCGAATAGGCCCAGGCCAGCAGCAGGCCCGCTGAGCCCAGCACGACGACGCCACCGCCGGTCTTGACCGCCAGCAGCAGGCCGGCCGGCAGCAGGAACAGCAGCAGGGCCTTGGCCAGGTCGGCGGTCTGCCGCTCGGTCACGGCGCCGCTCTGGATGAGCCGCGATCCGCCGGTGAACGGGAAGATGCCCTGGCCGTTGGCCGCGTCGGCACCGTTGCGTGCGTCGTGCAGGTCGTTGAGCACATTGCCGGCCGCGTGGGCCAGCACCGCCAGCGACGTCGCGCCCAGGGCCAGCGTCCAGTCCAGCCCGCAGCCGCAGGCCGAGGCGGTGGCCGTGCCCAGAGCGCAGGCCACCACGGTGAGCAGCAGGAAGGCGGGGCGCGTCATGCGCAGCAGCAGCATCGGGCTGGGGGTCGGTTGGGAATGGCTCATGGGCCACCAGTATGGGCAGATCACGGTGCCCTGGCCTTGTCATCCCGCAAACAGGGGCGGTGTCGATCGCTCGCACCAGGTCTGCCTGTGGCCCGTCCACCCCCCGTCGGCGGGCTGGGTCGGCCGGGGTCGCCTGGCACCCCCGGCTGGTAAGATGCGCGGCGCCTGTGCCGTGTGCAGCGCCGGTCGCCCGGTGCACTGTTTGCATGGTGGGGCCACCCCCCTTTGCCCTCTGCGTTCCGCGCGCCCTCCATGTCCGTCGCCCTCGCCGCCAACGCGCCCGCCACCTTCGAGATCAAGAGCGCCCAGCTGCCGCTGGTGGCCCTGCTGCTCAAGTCCGCCGACCTGGCCCTGCTGACCGCCGAATTCGCTCAGCGCTTCGGTGACATGCCCGACTTCTTCGACCACGATCCGCTGGTGATCGACCTCTCGCCGCTGCAAGCGGGCGGGCAGGCCGACAGCCCGGTGGACTTCGTGGCCCTGAACGGCCTGCTGCGCCAGTACCGCCTGCAACCCGTCGCGGTGCGTGGCGGCAACGAAGCGCAGACCGCCGCCGCCCTGCTGGCCGGGCTGATCCAGGCCAACGACGCCACGGTGCAGCGCAGCAGCGCTGCACCGGCAGCCGCAACGGCTGCGGTGGCCGAAGCGCCCGCCGCCCCCGTGGCACCGGCCCCGGCGCCCGGTGCTCTGGTCATCGACAAGCCCTTGCGCTCGGGCCAGCAGGTGTATGCCCGCGGTCGCGACCTGGTGGTCATGGCCATGGTCAACCCGGGTGCCGAGGTCATCGCCGACGGCCACATCCACGTCTACGCCCCGCTGCGTGGCAAGGCCATTGCCGGCGCGCGGGGCAATGCCGACGCGCGCATTTTTGCGATGGGCATGGACCCCGAACTGATTTCGATCGCTGGCATTTACCGCACCAGCGACACGCCCCTGCCCGCCAGCGTGCAGGGCAAAGCCGCCCAGGTGCGCCTGGTGCCCGGCCCGGACGGTGACAAGCTCGTGATCGAACCCCTGAATCCCTGAACCCCCGAGGACCCCTCACCATGACCAAAATCGTTGTCGTCACTTCCGGCAAAGGCGGCGTGGGCAAGACCACCACCAGCGCCAGCTTCGCCTCCGGCCTCGCGCTGCGCGGCCACAAGACCGCGGTCATCGACTTCGACGTCGGCCTGCGCAACCTCGACCTGATCATGGGCTGCGAGCGCCGCGTGGTCTACGACCTGATCAACGTCATCCACGGCGAGGCCAACCTCAACCAGGCGCTCATCAAGGACAAGGCCTGCGACAACCTGTTCGTGCTGGCCGCCAGCCAGACGCGCGACAAGGACGCGCTGACCCAGGAAGGTGTGCACAAGGTGCTGACCGACCTGTCCGAGATGGGCTTCGAATACATCGTCTGCGATTCGCCCGCCGGCATCGAGACCGGCGCGCTGATGGCCATGCACTACGCCGACGAGGCGCTGGTCGTGACCAACCCCGAAGTCTCCAGCGTGCGCGACTCTGACCGCATCCTGGGCATGCTGGGCAGCAAGACGCAGCGCGCCATCGACGGCAAGGAGCCCATCAAGGAACACCTGCTGATCACCCGCTACAACCCCAGCCGCGTGGCCGACGGCCAGATGCTCAGCCTGGAAGACATCCAGGACATCCTGCGCATCAAGCTGATCGGTGTGATCCCGGAAAGCGAGAACGTGCTGACCGCGTCCAACCAGGGCACGCCGGCCATCCACCTCAAGGGCACCGACGTGGCCGAAGCCTACAGCGACGTGATCGACCGCTTCCTGGGCGCCGAGAAGCCCCTGCGCTTCATCGACGCCGAGAAGCCCGGCTTCTTCAAGCGCCTGTTCGGGAGCAAGTGAGCATGTCCTTCTTTTCCTTCTTTCTCGGCGAAAAAAAGAAGACCGCCAGCGTCGCCAAAGAACGGCTGCAGATCATCCTGGCGCACGAGCGCAGCGGCCGCAGCGCCGCCGAACCCGACTACCTGCCCGCGCTGCAGCGCGAGCTGGTGGCCGTGATCAGCAAGTACATCAAGATCGACCCGGACGACATCAAGGTTCAGCTCGAACGCCAGGACGACCTGGAAGTGCTGGAAGTCAAGATCGAGCTGCCCGACCGCAAGTGAGCCCCGGGGTCTTCCAGGCCCCGTTTTGTCATGTCCCGCATCCGCTTTGATCTCCCGGCGCACTTCGTCTTCACGACCGAGCTGCCGATCTACATCAGCCACGTCAACCAGGGCGGCCATCTGGACAACGCCCAGCTGCTGACCCTGGTGTCCGAAGCGCGGGTGCGCTTCTTCAGGTCACTGGGCCACCGCGAGTCCAACGTCGCCGGTTGTCCCATCGTCGTGGGCGACCTGGTGGCGCAGTACAAGTCCGAAGGTTTCCACGGCGAAACCATGCGGGTGCGCATGGTCCCGCAGGACTTCAACCCCTACGGTTTCGACCTCGTCTACTGCATGGACTGCGTGGACACCGGCCGCGAGGTGGCGCGCGGCAAGGTCGGCATCGTCTTCATCGACCGCGCCAGCCGCAAGCCGGCGCCCGTGCCGCCGGCCTTCCTGGCCCAGCTCGACGCGCTCACGCCCCTGGCCTGAAGCGCCTGCCCAGCGAGGGTGAGCGGGTGATCGCGTGGTCGGGTCTATCATGACCGCATGCTGATCGAAACCCTGGGCGCGGCCCGCGACATGGGGCGCCTGAACCAGATTCTGGGCGTGTTCATCCGCCACGGCTTTGGCGACAGCGTGCGCCGCCTGGGCCTGACCGACCGGCTCGAACGCGCCGGCCATGCCCTCAAGTGGGAACACGCGGCCGACCTGGCGCGGCTCGAACCGCCGGTGCAGGTGCGCCTGGCCATCGAAGAACTCGGTCCCACCTTCGTCAAGCTCGGCCAGATCCTGGCCGGCCGCGCCGACCTGTTCGGCCCCGACTACATCGCCGAGTTCGAAAAACTCCACAGCCGCGTGCCCGCCCTGCCGCTGGACCAGCTGCGCCCTCAGTTGCGCGAAGACCTGGGTGGCGAACCCGAAGACGTGTTCGCCCGCTTCGACACCGAGCCGCTGGCGGCCGCGTCCATTGCCCAGGTGCACCGCGCGCAACTGAAAGACGGCACCGAGGTGGTGGTCAAGATCCGCCGCCCTGGCATCAGCGAAACCATTGCCGCCGATCTGCGCCTGCTCGGCCGCCTGGCCGCCCTGGCCGAGGCCGAACTGCCCGCCCTCAAGCCCTACCGCCCGCAGCTGCTGGTGCGCGAACTCGCGCGCTCGCTCCAGCGCGAGCTGGACCTGGCCAGCGAGTGCCGCAGCGCCGAACGCATCGCCACCCACATGGCCGGCCTGCCATGGATCGTGGTGCCCAGGGTGCACTGGGATTTCACGAAAGAACGCATCAACGTGCAGGACTTCGTGCAAGGCATTCCCGGCCATGAACTTGCTCAGTTGGACGTTGCCGGCCTGGACCGCCGGTTGCTCGCGCAGCGCGGCGCACAGGCGGTGCTCAAACAGATCGTGCAGGACGGCCTGTTCCACGCCGACCCACACCCGGGCAACGTGTTCTACCTGCCGGGCAACCGCATCGCCTTCATCGACTTCGGCATGGTCGGGCGCCTGTCGGCGCGCCGCCGCGAAGAACTGCTGCAGCTGCTGCTGGGCCTGGTCGAGCGCAACCCCCAGACCGTGGCCGACGTGCTGATGGACTGGACCGGTGACGACCACGGCGTCAACCTGAGCACGCTGGAAACCGAGATCGAGACCTTCGTCGACCAGTACCACGGCGCGCCGCTGGCCGAACTCAACCTGGGCCAGATGCTGGGCGACGTCACCGCCATCCTGCGCGAACACCACCTGGGCCTGCCGTCCGACCTGGCCCTGCTCATCAAGGCCTTCATCACCCTCGAAGGCATGGGCCGCGGCCTGGACCCTACCTTTCACATGACCACCGAGGCCCTGCCTCTGCTGCGCCAGGTGGTGCGCGCGCGCTACCACCCCAAAGTGGTGGCCAACCGCGCCTGGCAGACCCTGCGCCGCACGCTGGCGGTGTCCGAGCAGCTGCCGCACGACGTCAGCCGCCTGCTGCGCAACGCTCGCCGCGGCCGGGTGCACGTGGGCATCGACGTGGCCCACCTCAAGCGCGTGGGCGACCAGATCGACCGTGCAGCCAACCGCCTGACCATGGCCCTGGTCATCGCTGCGCTCATCATCGGCTCGTCCATCGTCATGACGGTGCAGGGGGGCCCCACCCTGTTCGGCCTGCCGGCCTTTGGCTTCATCGGCTTCGCCAGCGCCTTTGTCGGCGGCCTGTGGCTGGTGCGCGCCATCTGGCGCAGCAGCAAGGGGCGGGATGCGGGTGACGAGTGAGTCCCTGTATTGGTGGCGTGTCGGCACTTAAACCAGCACAATTTCCCACATGGTGGTATATTCCGGCGTTCGCCTTTGGCGATCAGCCGCCCGCAGACCGTACACCTGCAGGAGAGACGCCCCGGCAGAGGGGAAGGCTGGTCCGGCCCCTCCTGGGCGATTCGCGTGCGTTCTCACCGCACACGACCTTTTTTCCCTGCTGTTGACGATGCCCCTGCCGGGGATCGTGTCCCGCTCACCTGGTGTTTGCAGCACCGTGCGGGTCTGGCAGTCGGGCACCCCGGCGCCTGGGGCTGCCACTGGTTTTTCGGGTGCGCCTGTCGCGGCAACACCGCGCGCAAGCACCCCTGGTTCTGATTTGATGATTCACGTTTCTACTGCTTACGAACATTCGATGGGCGCCCTGCCGCCCGCCTCCCTCACACTGGGCCGTTACCGCATCGCAGCCAGCCCGGTGGCCCTGCCCTGCGGCCGTTTCGCCGCCCGTGTCGCCATCGCCAGCGGCCATGGCAGCGCCAGCACGGCGCGTGTCATGCGTTTCGTGGATGATTTCGCCACGCACGATGACGCCGTCCGTTACGCCCACGCCCAGGGCCTGTCCTGGGCCGCAGAACAACAGCCCGCCCCGCCGCAGCCCTTGCAGCCGGCGCAGGCCATCTGCATCTGAACCCACCCTATCCACGACTCCAAGTCTCAAAGGAAACGCCATGGCCAAGGAAGAACTGATCGACATGATGGGCATCGTCAACGAGGTGCTGCCCGACACGCGCTTTCGCGTGACGCTGGACAACGGTCACCAGCTGATTGCCTATTCCGCCGGCAAGATGAAGAAGAACCACATCCGCATCCTCGCGGGTGATCGCGTCTCGCTCGAACTCTCGCCCTACGACCTGACCAAGGGCCGCATCAACTTCCGCCACATCGAAGGCCGCGGCCCGATGGCGCCGCGCAAGCCGCGCTGAGCGGACCGAAGGTCTGAAAAAAGCGCCGCCGGCTTTCAGGCCGGCGGCGCTTTGTCTTGTCTGGTTCCCGGGGTGCTGCGTCAGCCCCGGGGAGCCGCCGCCCGCCGCGCCCGCACGGCCGCCGCCAGGCCCTGCAGCACCGGCACGGTCTGGTCCCAGCCGATGCAGGCGTCGGTCACGCTCACGCCGCGCTGCAGCGGCTGACCGGGCGTGATGTCCTGCCGGCCTTCTGCCAGGTGGCTCTCGATCATCACGCCGGTGATGCGCGCGTCGCCCGCGGCGATCTGTTCGCCCACCGCCGCGGCCACCTCGATCTGCTTGCGGTGCTGTTTGCTGCTGTTGGCGTGCGACACGTCCACCATCACCTGTTCGCGCAGGCCGGCCGCCTGGAGCAGCGCGCAGGCCGCGTCCACATCGGCTTTGGAATAGTTGGGCGCCTTGCCGCCGCGCAGGATGACGTGGCAGTCGGCATTGCCGCGGGTCTCGAAGATCGCGGCCTGGCCCATCTTGGTCATGCCCATGAAGGCGTGCGGCGCTTGCGCCGCCTGGATCGCATCGCTGGCCACCTTGATGCCGCCGTCGGTGCCGTTTTTGAAACCGACCGGGCAGGAGAGGCCCGAGGCCAGCTGGCGGTGGCTCTGGCTCTCGGTGGTGCGGGCGCCGATGGCGCCCCAGCTCACCAGATCGGAAATGAACTGCGGTGAAAGCAGGTCCAGGAACTCGGTGCCCACCGGCAGGCCCACATCCAGCACGTCCAGCAGCAGCTGGCGGGCCAGTTCCAGGCCTTCGTTGATGGCGAAGCTGCCGTCCAGGTGCGGGTCGTTGATGTAACCCTTCCAGCCCACGGTGGTGCGCGGTTTTTCAAAGTACACGCGCATCACCACCAGCAGGTCGTCCTGCAGGGCGACGGCCTGCTCTTTCAGCCGGCGCGCGTAGTCCATGGCCTGGTCGTGGTCGTGGATGGAACAGGGGCCGACCACCACGATCAGCCGGTCATCCTGCCCGTGCAGCACGCGCGAGAGCGCGGCGCGGCTGCCTTCCACCAGCGCCTGCGCGGCCGGCGGCGTGGGCAGCCATTCCTGCAGCAGCGCGGGCGTGATCAGCGGCCGCACGGCGCCGATGCGCAAGTCGTCGATGCGGGTGGTGTCGTGGGTGGACAGCGGGGCGGCGGAGCGGGCGTGGTGGGGCATGGGGTGGGGCGCACAGGGTGGCGCGGTGGAGGGCGCGGTGCGCCGGGCATTTGCTTACAAAACAGCGGATTCTGCGACAACTGACCGCTCAAGCGGCCGACGCGCCCGGCCGATCTTGACGGCAACACCCGATCGGGCGCGGGTCGCATCATGCGATCCGGTGTTCTTTCCTGCACCGGGATGAAAGCGAGGCGATCATGCACCTGTCCACCACCGCAGCCCTGGCCACCCTGGCCATGGCCTGCTCGGCTCCCGTCTGTGCCTGGGACGGTTGGGACGGCGAGCCCGCGCTGCGCCTGCCCGCCACGGGCGGTGTGGAAGCGTGGCCCGCCACGCCTTCGCCGGGGTCACGCGCCTGGGTCCACGACCTGGCACAGCAGCTGGTGTTCATCGCCCGCCCTCGCCCGCCCGAGCTGCACTGGCGCGGGGACGCTGCCGTCACCCCCGCCACGGAGCGCCCGGCCGAGCGCCTCTGGCTGATCGAGCGCACCCGCACCGCGCTGACCGCCCACTGGAGCCCCTTCAGCCTGGGTCACTGGAAGCTGGGCGCGGCCATGGGGCTGCACCGCGCACTGCCGGGCGCCGGCACCCGCGCCGCCGACTTCGCGGCCATGCCCATGGCCAGCTACGAACAGGCGCACTACCGGGTGAACCTCGGCCTGGTGCCGCCCAGTGGCGAGCGGGCCTCCGCCCTGCTGCTGGGGCTGACGATCCCGTTGCACTGAAACACCCCCCGCGCAAGACCGCGCGGCCCGCTCAGGGCCGGCGGTAGCGCACCGGCTGACGGGCCCAGTAGCGGTTGTCCAGCCGGTCCAGCCGCACCGTGCCGCCGGTCGATGGTGCGTGCACAAAGCGGCCTTCACCCACGTAGATGCCCGCGTGCCAGGCCGGGTCGTTGCCGAAGATCACCAGGTCGCCGGTGCGCAGATCGTCCGCGTCCACCGCCTGACCAAAGCCCGCCAGCTGCGCCACGGTGCGCGGCGGCGCCACGCCGGCGCGGCTTTTGTACACGTAGCCGATCAGCCCGCTGCAGTCGAAGCCACCCTCGGGCGTGTTGCCGCCGTACCGGTAGGGCGTGCCCGCCAGGCCCATGGCGTGGATGGCGATGTCGCGGCCCAGCTCGCTGGACCATGCGGGCCGCGCCTGCGGCGGCGGCTGGACCGGGAGCGGCGGTGTGCTGCCACACCCGGCCAGCCCCAGGGCCAGCCACAGCGACAGATGGGGCAGGGTTCGGCGCATGGTGCGGGAGTGTGGCGGGTGTGTGGCGGGTGTGGTCAGGCCACCGCCGTGGCCTGCCGGGCCCAGAACTTGGGCAGCGCCGCCTTGGAACAGGTCTGCAGCGCGCGCAAAAATCCGTGGTCGGGCCGCGCCACGCCGTGCCGCAGCATCAGGTCGTGGCGGATGCGGCCCAGCAGCTCGGTGGCCATTTCCGCGTCGGCCAGCGCGCGGTGCGCCTGGCCGGTGCGCGGCAGGCCGAACCAGTCCACCAGCGAGCCGAGCTTGTGGCTGGGCGCTTCGGGGTACAGGCGGCGCGAGAGCAGCACCGTGCAGGCATAGGGTTGCGCGGCCGGCAGGCCGCACAGGGCCAGCTCGGCCTGCCAGTAGCGCCGGTCGAACGAGGCGTTGTGCGCCACCATGGGCGCGTCGCCCACAAAGCGCGCGGCCTCGGCCATCACCTGTGCGGCCGGGGGCGCGGCTTGCACCATGGCGTTGGTGATGCCGGTCAGCTGCGTGATGAAGGCCGGTATGTGAACGCCCGCGTTCATCAGGCTCTGGAAACGGTCCACCACGCGCCCGCCCTCGGTCATCACGATGGCCACCTCGGTCGCGCGGTCGCCCATACCCGGCGAGGTGCCGGTGGTTTCAAAGTCGATGACGGCGATGCGGGTCACGGGGTCTTTCGCTGGGCGGACGGCGCTCAGGCCTTCTTCAGGAATTCCGACTTCAGCAGCATCGGGCCGAGTTCGGTCTTGCCGTCCACGTTGTGGCCGTCATTGCCGTCGACCAGGCGGATGCCCTTGATCTTGCTGCCTTTCTTGAGCACGGTGGACGAACCCTTGACCTTCAGGTCCTTGACCAGGATCACGCTGTCGCCGTCGGCCAGCGGGTTGCCGTTGGCGTCTTTCACCACGCCGCCTTCGGACGCTTCGTCGTCCACGGCCGCGGCCTTGGGCCATTCAAAAGCGCAGTCCGGGCAGATGAACTGCTCGCCGTCGGCGTAGGTGTTTTCAAGGCCGCATTGCGGGCAGGCGGGGGCGGTGTGGGGCATGGCGCAGCGGTGGTGGGGAATGCAGTCGATTTTAGGTGCCCCCCATGCACCAACTTCTGTCGTGTCTGAGCGCGCGTTCGCGGCGTTCTGCCGCGCTTTGGTGCACATCTGCCCTGCAGACCCTGGCACGCTCCATGCATTGGAGAGCACCAGCATGGAGAGCGGTCTGCCCACAGGTTGGCAGCGGCTCGTGCGTAGGTCCACTAGGGTTCCGTCTGCGGCAACGCAGGGTCTGGTCCGAGAGTGGGCCGGCCTCATCGCAGGCTCCACGGAGGGACAAAAGCCCGGGAGAACGACGTCAGATCGGTTCTCCTGCGCCCACCCCTCATCCAACGGAGCTTCATCATGCAACTGGCTGGTTTCTTTTCCTCTCCCGCAGGTTCCACCCCGTCTTCTTCCGTGCTGGGCCGGCTGTTCAAGCCCGCCGTGGGGGCCGCGCTGGCGCTGGCCACCGCCAGCAGCTTTGCCGCCGGCGTGACCAACATGAAGATCGCCACCGTGGTGTGGATCGGCTACGGCCCGTTCTACGTCGCCGAATCGCTGGACCTGTTCAAGAAATACAACCTCAAGGTCTCGCTGCAGGTCTTCACCGACCCGGCGCTGATCCCGCCCGCCATCGCCTCCGGCGCGGTCGACGGCGGCATGCTGACCTACGACCAGGTGGTCGGCCAGGTCGCGGCCGGCAAGGCCATGAAGGTGGTCATGCCCATCGACTATTCCAACGGCGGCGACGCCATCGTGGCCGACGCCTCGATCAAGTCGGTCAAGGACTTCAAGGGCAAGAAGATCGGCTACAACCCGCTCTCGCCCAGCGACTTCCTGCTCTCCTACGCGCTCAAGGTCAACGGCCTGAGCGAGAAGGACATCAGCCCCGTCAGCATGACGCCCGAAGCCGTGCCGGCCGCCATGGCCTCGGGCCAGTTGACCATTGGCGTGACTTACGAACCCAGCCTGTCGCAGATCCTGGGTCAGGGCGGCGGCAAGAAGTTCAAGGTGGTGTTCTCCTCCAAGGACGCCCCCGGCCTGATCGCCGACGTGCTGGTGTTCGACGACAAGGTCATCAAGGCCAAGCCCACCGAGATCAGCGGCCTCATCAAGGCCTACCTGGACGGCATGGCCTACATGAAGTCCAAGCCCGACGACGCGGCCAAGATCATCGGCAAGTTCATGGGCGTCTCCGCCAAGGAAGCCCAGGAACAGATGAGCGGCGTCTACAACATCCCGCTGGCCGAGATGCCCAAGGCCTTCCTGCCCGGCAAGGACACCACGTCGTATTTCGCCAGCGGCGACGTGATCGGCCAGCTGCTCAAGGCCAAGGGCCAGATCAAGGCCGTGCCGGCCATTGAGGCCACCTTCGACGCCTCCATCGTCAAGACGCTGGCCAAGTAAGACCCCACAGCGCACCGCGCCGCCCGTGCCCCCGGCACCGGCGGGCGGAGCACTGGGCATCCCTCTTCCATGCCGGGAGTGACCGCGATGAAACAAGCCCTTTTCCGCCACGCCGACGGCGTCTGGCCCAACACCGCCGCGCTGGCCTTCACCGTGTTCGGCTGGCCGGCCGGCATCTGGCTGCTCGGCCAGGGCGCCTGGTGGCTCAACGCCGTCGGCGTGCTGCTGGTTGCGCTCACGCTCACCTGGTCGGCCTACTTCATCCACGAATTCGCCCACCAGGCCATCTTCAAAACGCCGCTGGCCAACCAGCGCTGGGGCGTGCTCATGAGCTGGATCAACGGCAGCTGCTACGCCAGCTTCGACGACCTGCGCCGCAAGCACATGCGCCACCATGTCGAGCGGGCCGACGTGATCACCTTCGACGTGCAGGCCTTCCTGCGCGCGCACCCGCTGGTGCGGCGCGTGGTGCTGGCGCTCGAATGGCTGCACATTCCGGCGGTCGAGTTCGTGATGCGCGGCTTCGTGATCGCGCTGCCCTTCATGGGCGAGCGCAAGAAGGCGGCGCGCGGTCGCGTCATCGGCGTGGCCATGGTGCGGCTGACCGGCTGGGCGCTGCTGGCGTGGTGGTCGCTCAAGGCGCTGGCGCTGTACGCGCTGGCCTACCTGCTGTTCGTGCACCTGCTGCGTTTCGCCGACTGCTTCCAGCACACCTACGACGCCTACCCCATCCTGGACGACAAGCCGATCCCGCAGGACAAGCTGCGCGACCGCGCCTACGAGCAGGCCAACACCTACAGCGACGTGGTGGGCCTGGACGCGAAGTGGCTCAACCTGGTGTGGCTGAATTTCGGCTTCCACAACGCCCACCACGAACGGCCCGTCGCGCCCTGGTACCAGTTGCCCGCGCTGCACCGCCAGCTGTACGCCGACCAAAGCCCGCAGGTGGTCACGGTGGGCGAGCTGCTGCGCGCCTACCACCGCCACCGCGTCACCCGCGTGCTGGCCAAGGACTACGGCGCCGTGCTGCCGCCCGGCACGCCGCACCGGGCCGACGGTTTCATCGGCGCGGTCGGGGTCTCCTTCCTCACCGCGGTATGACTGTCCGTTACGGCCTCGAAGGCCGCACCGTGCTGATCACCGGCGCGGCCGGCGGCATCGGGCAGGCGCTCGCGCGGGCCTTTCTCGCGCAGGGCGCGCGGTTGCTGCTGCTGGACCGCGAGGCCGCGCCGCTGGATGCGCTGGTGGAATCGCTGCGCAGCCACCAGGTGCACAGCGCGGTGTGCGACCTCGGCAGCGATGCCGCGGTGGCCACCGTCGCCGCGCAGGTGGCCGACCGCTTCGGCCGGCTCGACGTGCTCGTCCACAACGCCGGCACCGAGTACCCCACGCCCATCGACGACGCCGCCGAAGACGCCAACGCCCGCTGGACCGGGCTGCTGGACAACAACGTCAGCGGCATGTGGCGCCTCACGCGTGCCCTGCTGCCACTGTTGCCGCGCGGCGCCTCCGTGGTGCACCAGTCCTCCATCTGGGGCCGCACCGGCGTGCCTGGCTTCTCGGCCTACAGCGCGAGCAAGCACGCCGTGGTCGGCCTCACGCGTTCGCTGGCGCTCGAACTCGGGCCGCGCGGCATCCGCGTCAACGCGGTCTGCCCCGGCTGGGTGCGCACCGCGGCCGCCATGCGTTCGCTCGCGGCCATGGCGCGGGAGCAGGGCAAGAGCGAAGCCGAGGTCGAGCGCGAGATCCTCTCGCGCCAGGCTGTGCCGGTCATGCTCACGCCCGAGGACCTGGCCGACACCTTTCTTTTCCTGGCCAGCGACGGCTCGGCCGCGTTCACCGGCCAGTGCCTGTGCCCCAGCCACGGCGAGGTGATGCTGTGACGCTGCCCGCACTCTCCTTGCAGGGCCTCACCGCCCTGTTCACCGGTGGCGCCACCGGCATCGGCCGCGCCACCGCCCTGCTGTTCGCCCAGGCCGGCGCGCGCGTGGTGGTCAACCACTGGCGCCAGGCCAACGAAGCGCAGGCGCTGGTGGATCAGATCCGCGCCGCCGGGGGTGACGCGCTGGCGCACGATGCCGACGTGAGCGACGCCGCCGCGGTGCAGGCCATGGCCGACGCGGTGGGCGCCGTGGACGTGCTGGTCAACAACGCCGGCATCATCCAGGAGAAGGCCTTTCTCGACACCACCGAGGCCGACTGGGACCGCATGATGGGTGTGGACCTCAAGGCCGTGTTCCTGGTCTGCCGTGCCTTCGTCCCCGGCATGCTGTCCAGGGGCCAGGGCGCCATCGTCAACATCGCGTCCGACCTGGGCATCCTCGGCCGCGAACGCTACGCTCCCTACTGTGCGGCCAAGGCCGGCGTGATCGGGCTGACCAAGTCGCTGGCGCGCGAGTTCGCGCCGCAGCACATCCGCGTCAACGCCATCGCACCCGGTCCGGTGGCCACCGCCATGGTCTCGCTGGAACACATGAGCGCCGAGTGGGTGGACAAAGAGCTCGCCATCCCGCAGCACCGCCTGGGTGCGCCCGAGGACATCGCCGCCACCGCGCTGTTCCTCGCCAGTGATCTCTCTGGTTTTTACACGGGCCAAGTCCTGGGTCCCAACGGCGGATCGGTGATGCCCTGAAGGCCTTCTCATGACCCTGTTGCCCGCCCGCCCCACCGACCGCTTTGCCACCGGCGTGCTGCTGTTCTCGGCCACGCTCTGGGGCCTGACCTGGATACCCCTCAAGGGGTTCATCGCGCAGGGCCTGCCCGGGCCGCTGGTGTCGCTGCTGACCTACGGCTCGGTGGGGCTGCTGGCGGTGTGGATGCTCTGGCGCGACCGCGCCGCCTGGCGCGCGCAGTGGGGCCTGGTGCTCGCGCTGGTGCTGGTAGGGGGATGGGCCAACACCTCATTCGTCAACGCGGTGATGCTGGGTGACGTGGCGCGGGTCATGTTCCTGTTCTACCTCTCGCCGGTGTGGTCGGTGCTGGGTGGCTGGTTGTTTCTCAAGGAACGCATCCCGCCCGCGCGCTGGGCCGCGGTGGCCGGCGCCATCGTGGGCCTGTGGCTGGTGCTGGGCGGTCCGGGCATCGGCGGCGAGCCCCTCGCCTTCACCTGGGTCGACGCGCTCTCGCTCTCGGCCGGTTTTGCTTTCGCCGCCAACAACGTCATCGCGCGCGCCGCCCACCGTGTGCCGCTGCGCACCAAGACCTTCGCCGTCTTCATCGGCTGCGGCCTGCTGTCCGGCATCGCCACCGCGCTGGCCGGTCGCGAGCTGCCCGTCATCGGTGCCGGGCTCTGGCTGGCACTGCTGGCCTACGGTTTCGTCTGGATGCTGCTGGCCACCGTCACCTGGCAGTACGGCGTGAGCCACCTGGAGAGCAGCCGCGCCGGCGTCATCCTGCTGGCCGAGCTGCTGGTCTCGGTGGGCACGGCCATTGCATTCGGTGGCGAGCGCCTGGGCCCCATGGGCTGGGCCGGCGGCGCGCTGATCACCTTCGCCGCGCTGGCCGAAGCCCTGTTCCCGCCCGCCGAAGAAACACGCCCCACCGTCGCCGCTACCTCACACCCCGCACCATGAACACACCGCCCACCGTCTGGATGAACCAGCTCTCCTGGGTCGACTACCAGCAGCGCATCCAAACCGACCACCCGCCGGTGCTGCTGCCGGTGGGCGCGCTCGAACAGCACGGTCCGCACCTGCCGCTGGGCACCGACGGCCTGCTCGCCAGCGCCGTCGCGGCCGACACCGCCGCGCGCGTGGGAGGCCTGGTCGCGCCCACGCTGAGCTACGGCTACAAGTCGCAGCCCAAATGCGGCGGCGGCCAGCACTTCTGCGGCACCACCAGCGTCGACGCCGCCACGCTCATCGGCCAGGTGCGCGACGCGGTGCGCGAGTTCGCGCGCCACGGCGTCGACAAGCTGGTGGTCGTCAACGGCCACTACGAAAACCAGTGGTTCCTGATCGAAGGCATCGACCTCGGCCTGCGCGACGCCAAGGCCGCCGACCCGGCCTGCGCGCTGCAGGTGATGCGGCTCGAATACTGGGACTTCATGACGCCCGAGACCCTGGGCGATGTGTTCCCCGACGGCTTTCCCGGCTTCGCGCTGGAGCACGCTGCGGTGCTCGAAACGTCCATGATGCTGCACCACCACCCCAGCCTGGTGCGCATGGACCTGCTGCCCGACGACGGCCCGGCCGACTTCCCGCCCTACGACATGTACCCCAGCCGCACCGACTGGGTGCCGCCTTCGGGTGTGCTCTCGTCCGCCAAAGGCTCCGACGCGGTCAAGGGCCAGCTGCTCGCCGACGAGGTCGCGCGCCGCATGGCCGAGGCCATCACCACCGGATTCTGCCGGCCATGAGCGCCGCCCGGCCGCCCCGAAGGCGCTCAGCCCCGAAGCGCGCAGCGCGGAGGACATTCGAATGAACACGCTCAACGACCTCGACCCCCAGGCCACCGCGCTGCTCGTCATCGACATGCAGCGCGACTTCTGCAGCCCCGGCGGCTACGCGCACCAGGCCGGTCTGGACATCGCGCGCATGCAGGCCGTGGTGGGCCAGGTCAAGGCCCTGCTGACGGCCGCGCGCGCGGCCGGCCTGCACGTCTTCCACACGCGCGAAGGCCACCTGCCCGACCTGTCGGACTGCCCGCCCGCCAAGCTCGCCCGCAGCGTCGCGGCCGGCGCCCCCATCGGCAGCCCCGGCCCGCTGGGCCGCCTGCTGGTGCGCGGCGAACAGGGCCACGACTTCGTCCCCGAGCTGCGCCCGCTGTCGTCCGAACACGTGATCGACAAACCCGGCTACGGCGCCTTCCACAAGACCACGCTGGGCGCGCTACTCGGCGCCTTCGGCATCCGCCGCCTGCTGCTGTGCGGCGTCACCACCGAGGTCTGCGTGCACTCCACCCTGCGCGAGGCGGTGGACCGTGGCTTTGTCTGCACCACCGTGGGCGACGCCACCGCCGCCAGCCAGCCCGAACACCAGGCCCCGGCGCTGGCCATGATCGGTGTCGAAGGCGGCCTCTTCGGCGGCGTGTGCAGCACGGCCGAAGCGGTGGACGCGCTCCACGCCCTGCCGCGCGCGAATCGGGAAGCGGCATGAGCTCTTGGATCGATTTGCCTCCGCCTGACGAACCCGTCCCTGAGGCCTACCGCGGCGTCTGGCAGCGCACCCTGCTCGAAACGCCCGAGGGCCGCGACACCACCACGCAGGTGCACTGGCTGCAGACCGAAGGCTGGCACGCCGACCTGCGCGTGCCCGACGGCGTGGACCCTGCGACGCCCGAAGGCCGTGCGCAGCTGCAAGGCTTCTGCGGCCTCACCCGCATCACGCCCGGCGTGCAGGGCCAGCCCGATGTCTGCACCTGGCACCGCCGCTGGGACGTGCAACCCCCGCGCAGCACGCCCGACGCGGGCTACATGGTGTTCGAGACCCCCGAACGCGTGATCGAGACCGGCGTGCACGGCCGCTATCTGGAGGTGTGGGAACGCCTGCCCGGCTCCACCGGGCCGTGCGCCGCGCAGGCCGAGATCGATGCGCAGGGCCAGCCCACCGGCGCGATGCGTTTCGTGGCCGGCCGTTACGCCCTCACCGTGCGCCCGCGCGGCGCGCCCTGGCCGGCCGACCTGCGGCCCGACGAGACCCTGGCCCAGGTGGTGCAGCGCCACCCGGCGCAGGCCGCAGCGCTGCTGGACTTTGAATGGGTGTTCGGACCGGTCTGACACCGGCCCGAACCCCGCGCTCACGTCGACTTCACTTTGCCTTCTGCGGCGCCGGCACCAGGCCGAGCGTGGGCGTCTCGTTGAAGAAGTTCCAGGGCTTGAGCAGCACGTTCACCCACTCGGTCGGCATGATCGGCCACTCCTCGGCGCGCGCCACGTGCGTGGTGCCGGTGGTCAGCCAGACCACGTTGTCGGTGTTCACGATGGCCTGGTCGTCCGCGCTGAACTGGCCCAGGCCGGTGTCCTTGTTCGACCGGTTCGGGTACCTGCCTTCCGGGAAGCGCTCGTCGGGGTGGTAGTGCGTCACCCAGATCTGCTTGTCCATGAAGTTCAGGCGGTTGTAGATCCACTCGTCCGCGCCGAAGTTGGCGCCCTTGGCCACCGGGTGCGTGCCGCCGGCGTAGGGAATCAGCTGGTACGACACCGGGTTGCCCACCTTGTTGGTCTTGTTCGGGTTGCTCAGCAGGCGGATGTGGGCCGGGTCGAATTTCTGCGCCGCCTGCTTCTCGGTGGCCACCGTGCGCTCCACCGTCTGCATGGTGCTGGTGCGCGGGCCGCCCGCGGTGTTGGGGGCCACCACGTTGTCGATCTCGGTCAGTGCGTTGGCCTCGCCGTCCACGTCCAGGTCCAGGCGGAAGTTGTAGATGTGCTGGTGCGTGGTGCCCACGATGTTGTGGTCGATCAGCGTGCCGTACTTCGTGTCGTCCTTGGCGGTGGCGTCCTTCATGGTGCGCGACTTCACGCCCTTGACCGCCTCGATGCCGGTGGCCCCGGCGTTGATGCCGATGGTGCCGTTCTCGGCGAACACCCAGTCGAACAGGTAGTCGTAGTTGCCCACCGTGCTGATCCAGCGCACCACCAGCTCGCGGCGCTCGGCGCTGATGTTGGGCTTGCCCATTTCCTGGTGCTTGTACTCGGGGCCGGCGTAGCGCTCGAACACCGCGATCGCGTTGGGGATCGTCATCGCCGCACCGGTGAAGTCGGCGATGGTGGCGTCCAGGAACACCGCGTTCATCGGCGCGTCCTTGCCCGGCTCGATGGGCGAGGTCAGCGTGCCCATGCCGTACTCGCCCGAGTCCAGGTAGGCCTTGAAGTACCAGCCCACGTCAGGGTCGCCGTAGGGCACGATCATGCCGCCCAGCGTGCCCTCGTACATCACCTTGCGCTTGGTGCCCTTGTCGTTGTAGGTCACGGTCGAGAGCGAGAGCCCCGTGCGCGAATTCAGGCCGATGTGGAAGTCCCAGTTGCGCCAGTTCAGCGTGTTGCCGGTGATGGTGTAGTTCTTGCC
>NZ_JBPCSJ010000124.1:0-7089 GCF_051007235.1 Hydrogenophaga sp.
GCGCAGCCCACCATGGCCGCCACCTGGTAGAGCATGGAAAAAATCTCCTCCACGCTGCGCTGGTTGAACACCGTCACCTGCACACCGGCGCGGATCAGCGCCGCCGCGATGTCGGCCTGCAAGTCGGAAAAACCGAACACGCAGTCGGGCTGCAGCTCCAGGATCTTGTCGATCTTGGCGTTGAGAAACGCGCTGACCTTGGGCTTTTCTTCGCGCGCGCGGCGCGGCCGCACGGTGTAGCCGCTGATGCCAACGATGCGCGACTCCTGCCCCAGCAGGTACAGCCACTCGGTCGTCTCCTCGGTCAGGCAGACGATGCGCTGGGGTCCAGGCAAAACAGTGCTCATGAAACCTCCGCCAGAAACAGTTGCGCCGTGGCTTCGGGATTCGAGGCAAACCACGCATGGAAGTAGCTCGCACGCACCGGACCCTGGCCATACACGGCTTCGGGTCGTCCGAATGTGCTGCCCGGCACGGTCTGCGCCACCGGTGCCAGCGGCGAGGTGGTCAGCGAAAAGTGGAAGGTGTGGCCCCGCAGTTCGCCCTTCGGCGTGTCCCAGCGCTGCGGGCCGAGGGCGGCCAGACGCGGCTGCATCGCCACCTCGCCCGGCAGCAGGCCCCACATCGGCACCCGTTTGCCATCGCTCAATGTCAGACCGTCGAACAGCGGCATCATGCCGCCGCACTCGGCCCAGACGGACTTGCCGGCCGCGATGTGCGCCGCCAGCGAAGCACGGCAACGTCTGCCTTTCACAAGGACATCGGCGTGCAGCTCGGGGTAACCGCCCGGCAGCCAGACCGCATCGCAGTCGGGCACCGGTTCGTCGGCCACCGGCGAGAAAAACACCAGCTCGGCGCCCAAAGCACGCAGTGTGTCCAGGTTGGCCGGGTAGGTGAAGCAGAAGGCCGCGTCGCGCGCCACCGCCACGGTGCGGTCCTTCAGCAGCGGCGCCACTGGCTGAACGGGCTGCGCCTCAAACGGCACGGCCCAGCGTTGCCAGCCCGCCGCATCCAGCCGACCCAGCGGCGTGGCGGCCATGGCATCGGCCAGTGCGTCCAGCCGCGCCAACGCATCGGGCAGTTCGGATGCGACCGTCAGGCCCAGGTGCCGTTCGGGCAACGCGAATCCCGCATCGCGCCGCAAGCCACCCAGCCAGCCGGCGTCGATGCCGCCGGGCTCGGCCGACCGATCGTCAGCGCGCACGGAAGCCTGCAGCATCTTTTCGTGGCCCTCGCTGGCGACGCGGTTGGCCAGCACGCCGGCCCATGGCAGGCCCGGGCGGTAGTGGCGCAGGCCGTGCACCAGGGCGCCAAAAGTGCCGGCCATGGCGCCGGCATCGATCACCGCCAGCACCGGTATGCCCAGCTTGACCGCCAGGTCGGCCGCGCTCGGCTCGCCGTCGAACAGCCCCATCACCCCTTCGATCAGGATCAGGTCGCTGGTCATGGCGGCTTCGTGCAGACGGGCGCGGATATCGGCCTCGCCGTTGAGCCAGAGGTCCAGGTTGTGCACCGGCTGACCGCTGGCCAGCTGGTGCCAGTGCGGGTCCAGAAAGTCCGGCCCGCACTTGAACACCCGCACCCGCCGGCCTTGCCGCGCGTGCAGGCGCGCCAGGGCCGCGGTGACCGTGGTCTTGCCCTGTCCAGAGGCCGGGGCGGCGATCAGCAGGGCGGGACACATGACTGGACGGTTCAACATGCGGTCTTCGTCACTGCGGCGCCCACTTCAGGCCCACATACGCCACGCGACCCGAGGTGGCATATCCTTTGGCGGTCTGGTAGTCCTTGTTGCCAACGTTGTCGATGCGGCCCACCAGCGTCCAGTCTCGCGCCAACCGGGTGGTGGCGCTCAGGTTCAGCAGCCCATAGCCGGCCAGACGGGCGGTGTTGGCGGCGTTGTCGAATCGCTCGCCGACCAGTTGCAACTCCGACCCGAGGCTCCAGGCACCCAGCGGCATGTCCGCCGTCAGCGTGGCCGTCTGCTTCGCGCGCCGCGGCAGCTGTTTGCCGCTCACCAGGTTCTCGGGGTTCATCAGGTCCAGAGACCCGCCCAGACGCACGCCATTGGCGAGTTTGGACGCGATCTGGAACGACACCCCCGTGTAAAGCGCAGCATTGACGTTCGCGTAGCAGCCCGCATAGGTGCCGGTGCCGTTGACACACGAACCGGGTCCCGAGACGTAGTCGATCAGATCCCGCAGCCGGTTGCGGTAGGCGACCGCACTGAAACTGCGGCCCCGCGCCTCGTACTTCACACCCAGCTCGACATTGCGGGATGTCTCAGGCTTGAGTGTGGGCACACCATAGATGCTGAAACGCTGGAATAGCGTCGGGGCCCGGAAGGCCGTGCCCGCAGAAGCCGTGGCGCGCCAGTGGGGCGCGAAGCCGTAGGCGTAAGACGCGCTGCCGGTGGCCTGGCCACCGAACTCGCTGTCATCGTCGCGACGGGCATTGAACTGCAAGGTATGCGCTCCCGACCGCAAACCGTAACCCAGTGCCAGGGCGTCCTGAGAACGCCGGGTCTGGCTCGGCGTCGTGCTGGCGTTTTTCAGGTGGTCTTCACGCCGCTCCAAAGCTGCGGTGATCAGGCTCGGCCCCTGCCGCCATTCGTTCTGCCAGAGGTAGCTGCGGACGGTCGTGTCGGTCACATAAGGTGAGGGCATGGTTTCGTAGCGGTCATCCGACTCGCTGACGCTGACCCGGGTGGTGTACCGGTCGCTCCAGCGCGCTTGCCAGGTCAGCCCCAGGGTCTGCAGTTCTTGCAATGCCCAGTCATCCTCCCCAGGCGTGTACCCGTCGTACTGGGATTTCAGATCGTTCGCGAGCCAGGACGCCTCCAACTGGTGCCCGGGCGCGACCGTCCAGCCCACACGCGCCGAAGCAGCGGTGGAACGGTAGCCATCCCGGTCAGGTGTTCCGGCGGGTTGGGCATTGAAGCCATCGCTGGTCTCACGCGTGACACCCAGTGCATAGGTCACCTCCCCCTGCCCGCCGCTCAGGCCCATGTCCACGCGCTCCGTTCCATGCGAGCCCACCCCCAGCTCAAGAGAGGGCCTCAATCCAACGGATCCTTCACGCGTGAAAATCTGGATCACGCCAGCCAGCGCGTCCGAACCGTAGATCGCCGCAGCCGGCCCCCGCAGCACTTCAATGCGCTCCACCTGGCTCAGGGGAATGGTGTTCCAGGAGGCACCTCCCGTCGACTGGGAATCGACACGCACGCCGTTCACGAAAACAGCGGTAAAGCGCGACTCGCCGCCTCGCAAATACACGCTGGTCGAGGACAGTGGCCCACCGTTGCGCGTGATTGAAATGCCAGGCACGCGAGACAACAGGTCGGCCAGCGCCGAAGTGACGCTGTGATCGATGGTGTCTCGGTCGATGATGGACACATCCGCCACCACATCGGTCAGAGGCTGCTCGACACGTGTGGCCGTGACCACTGTTTCAGACAGGGTAGCAGTGTTCTGGGCCAGCACCGGGAATGCGGCGGCGCAGGCCAGGGGCAGCACGGCCAGGCGTGCTCGGGTAACGCGGGATTTCATGATGAAGAAAACACAGACAGGTGCCCTCGCTGTCTTCCCCGACAGCGCGTGGGCGGCATGGCGGCACACCCCTTGCGGGACGCACCTCCTCCATGTTGGCCGGTATCCGGGCTGACAGAGCGACCTTCATCACCTTCCCAGACAGCAACACCGTCCAGTGGTTGTGAGATGAAAGCGGAGCGGCCCGATGGATCGGGCATCTCGTCTGCTTACCGTTGCGGGGGCAGCGCAGGTTAGGTCGGTCCGGTGTGGGCCTTCCCTCCTGCTTCCCGTTGAACTGCGGCATGTGAACCACACCGCGAGCACCAACGGGTGGCATTCTAAGTCCGGGTCGCTTGCGGCAACCCTACAATGCGAAATCCACACTGTCACACCATGGCCGACAACCACCACCTTGACCAGATCGCAGAGCGCGTCGAGCGGCTGCTCCTGAGACACGAGGAACTGCAGCGCACCAACGCCCTGCTGCTGGAACAGGTGCAGGCCCTGCAGACCGAGCGCGACTCGCTCAAGTCGCGACTGAACGCGGCGCGCGCGCGCATCGACGCCCTGCTCGACCGCCTGCCCGTCGCCACCACCGCCGAGCCCCACCGCAAAGACCACAACGCATGAACAAGTCGGCGAGCAAGCAGATCGAGGTGCAGATCATGGGACAGAGCTACCTGCTGGCCTGCCCGGTGGGTGGCGAACAGGCGCTGCTCGAAGCGGTGGAACGGGTGGACACTGCCATGTGCCGCATCCGGGATGCGGGCAAGGTCAAGGCGCGTGACCGCATCGCGGTGCTGGCTTCGCTCAACCTCGCGTTCGAGCTGTCACAGAAAGAAAGTCAGACCCTGTCGGCGGGCACGGCCAGCGCGACCGACGTTTCCGCGGCTGGCGCGCTCGCCACCGACACCGTGGACCCGGCGACGCAAGGCCGCATGAACGAACTGATCCGGCGCCTGGACCAGACATTGGGCAACGACGGCCAGTTGCTCTGAACTGGTCTGCACAAAAGCCCCCATTCACAAGACCGGCGGAACCCGGGCCGCCGCTGCAGCGCCTACAATGGCAACTGTCTGCAGTGCTCGCCGGGCTTTATATTTCCTTGAACCAATGCTCATTGAGCCCGGGCTTGGTACACACATGGCTGGTGTGAGCGTCTCGCGTCAGATGAACCCGAAGCCATGTTGCCCTCGCCCACCTGAACCCCCGGTTCAGGATGCCGGTCCGGTGGCATTTGCAGACACCTTATTCAGCTCACCCCCCTGCGCCGCTTCGCGTCTTCCCCCCTCTCCTTCGGGAGGGGAGACGCAGCCAGTGGCCCGGCAAAGCCGGTTCCACGGCTGCCCTGGTTTCATCGGGCACTTCTGCCGGACATCCCCTCAGCACACATGACTCTCGATCCCATCCTCATCGTCGAGCTGGCCGCGCTCGGTCTGTGCACGGGCTTTCTGGCGGGGCTGCTGGGCATCGGAGGCGGCATGATCATGGTGCCGTTCATCACCCACATCCTGGGCACGCGCGGTGTGGCGCCCGACCTGGCGGTCAAGATGGCGATCGCCACGTCCATGGCCACCATCGTGTTCACCTCCATCTCCAGCGTGCGGGCGCACCACCAGCGCGGTGCCGTGCGCTGGGACATCGCTCGCCAGCTCGCACCCGGCATCGTCCTCGGCGCGGCCCTGGCCAGCCTGGGTGTGTTCGCGCTGCTAAAAGGCGCCTGGCTGGCCCTGTTGTTCGCGGCGTTCGTCAGCTTCTCGGCCACCCAGATGCTCAAAATCAAGAAGCCCAAGCCTTCGCGCACCCTGCCCGGTACCGCGGGCCAGGTGGGTGCCGGCACGGTGATCGGTTTTCTCTCGGGTCTGGTCGGCGCAGGCGGTGGCTTTGTGAGCGTGCCCTTCATGACCTGGTGCAACGTCGCCATCCACAACGCCGTGGCCACCAGCGCTGCGCTGGGTTTCCCGATCGCGCTGGCCAACGCGGTGGGCTACGTCATCTCGGGGCAGACCGTGCAAGGCCTGCCGGCGCACTCGCTGGGCTACATCTACTGGCCGGCACTGGCCGTGATCGCTTGCGCGAGCGTCCTCATGGCGCCACTGGGCGTGAAGGCGGCCCATGCCCTGCCCGTGCAGTCGCTCAAGAAGGTGTTCGCCACCACGCTTTACGCACTGGCCGCCTACATGCTTTACAAGGGCCTGAGCGCCTGACCACGCGCTCGCGCGGCTCAGCCGTGCAAAGGGGTGGCTGAGACGACGATGCCGTCTTCGTCGGCGTAGAGCCAGTCGCCCGGCCGCACCCACACGCCCTGGATCTGCACCACCACGCCGGTCTGCCCGTCGGTCTTGCGATCGGTCGGCAGCGGCATGGCGGCCAGCGCCCGGATGCCCACTTCGCACTCACGCAGTTCGGCCACATCGCGCACGCAGCCGTCAATGACCACGCCCGCCCAGCCGTTGCGCGCCGCAGCGGCACCGATGTTGCCGCCCACCAGCGCGCGGCGCAACGAAGCGCCCCCGTCCACCACCAGCACGCGACCTTCGCCCGGACTTTCGAGCGCACGCTTGACCGGGGTGTTGTCCTCGAAACATTTGACGGTGACCACCGGGCCGGCAAAACGCGGCGACGCACCGAATTCACGGAACACGGGCGGCAGCACGCGAAAGGCGCCCGAATCGTCGCCCTTGTGGGCATCGCACAGATCGCAGGTCGCAGCAAAAGGGGTTGGGCTCATGGTCAAAACGCTCCAAAAAACTCCGTTGAACGCACAGCGTACCGGACCTCGGCACGGGCGGGCCGCCAGCATGGAGCTCGGCTCTGACAGAGCGCTTGCAGCACGCCCGTGCGCAACTGTTGTTTTCGCGGCCAAAAAGCGCGGCGCTCCCTATGAAAACATGCAAAAAACACCCGCGCGCACCTTGGAATGCGCAGGCAAGTCCATTAGCATGCTCGTGACCAGTGAGAAAGCGCGTTTTCAGCTGGTTCATATTCCACTTCTAGAAGGAAATCCAACCATGGCAACTGCAAAAAAAGCTCCCGCAAAGAAGGCTGCCGCTCCGGCCAAGAAAGCCGCTGCGCCCGCCAAGAAGGCCGCTGCTGCTCCGGCCAAGAAGGCTGCTGCACCCGCTAAGAAGGCTGCCGCTCCCGCCAAGAAGGCTGCCGCTCCCGCCAAGAAGGCCGCTGCACCTGCGAAGAAGGCCGCTCCTGCCAAGAAGCGCACCCCCAACGCCGCCTTCATGAAGGCCATGACGCCCAGCGCCGCGCTGGCCGCCATCGTGGGCAGCACCGCCATTCCCCGCACCGAAGTGACCAAGAAGGTCTGGGAATACATCAAGAAGAACAAGCTGCAGGACGCCGCGAACAAGCGCATGATCAACGCCGACGCCAAGCTGAAGGAAATCTTCAAGAAGGCCCAGGCTTCGATGTTCGAAATGACCAAAATGATCAACGAACACCTGAAGTGATCAGGATCTGGAACCCGCGCCCCGGTGGCGAGGTTCCCGACAAACGCCGCTCGCTGGAGCGGATTTTTTTTCGTCCACGGCACGCGCGATCTGTTCAGGAC
>NZ_JBPCSJ010000125.1:0-6585 GCF_051007235.1 Hydrogenophaga sp.
GCCACCTGCAGCGCCTGGGCATCACCAGCGTCTGCCTGCTGCCGGTGCACCAGCACATCAGCGAACGGCACCTGCTCGCTCGTGGCCTGGTCAACCACTGGGGCTACAACACGCTCAACGCCTTCGCGCCCGACCCCGGTTACGCCGCGGCCACAGCGGGCGCCGACGCGGCGACCGCCAGCGACGCGGCCGCCATCCGCACAGAATTCCGCGCCATGGTGGACGCGCTGCACCGCGCCGGCATCGAGGTGGTGCTGGACGTGGTGTTCAACCACACCGCCGAAAGCGACCTGGACGGCCCGACCCTGAGCTGGCGCGGCCTGGGCCAGACCGGCTGGTACGCCATGGGCGAACGCGGCGTGCCGCACAACTTCAGCGGCTGCGGCAACAGCCTGGCCACCGCCGAGCCCCGCGTCATCCAGTGGGTGATGGACAGCCTGCGCTGGTGGGTGCAGGCCTATGGGGTGGACGGCTTCCGCTTCGACCTGGCGGTGTCGCTGGGCCGCAGCGCCGCGCTGGGCCACGCCTTCCACCCGCACGCACCGCTGCTGACCGCCATGCAGCAGGACCCGGTGCTGCGCGAGGTGGCGCTGATCGCCGAGCCCTGGGACATCGGCCCGAACGGCCACCATGTGGGCGGCTTCGCGCCCGGCTGGCTGGAATGGAACGACGGTTTCCGCGACGGCGTGCGCGCCTTCTGGCTGGGTCACCACGCCCCGCTGGGCGAGCTGGCGCAACGCGTCTGCGCCAGCAGCGACCGCTTCCAGCGCGGCGGCCGTCGGCCCACCGCCAGCGTGCACCTGCTGACCGCGCACGACGGCTTCAACCTGGCCGACCTCACGGCCTACGAGCACAAACACAACCAGGCCAACGGCGAAGACAACCGCGACGGCCACGGCCACAACCTCAGCGCCAACGGCGGCGCCGAAGGCCCCAGCGACGACCCGCCGGTGCAGCACCGCCGCAGCCTGTGGCGCCGAGCCCTGCTCGCCACCCTGCTCTGCGCCCAGGGCACGCCGCAGTTGCTGGCGGGCGACGAGCTGGGCCACAGCCAGCAGGGCAACAACAACAGCTACTGCCAGGACAACGCCACCACCTGGCTCGACTGGGCCGGTGCCGACGCCGACCTGAGCACCTTCGTGGCCGGGCTGACGGCGCTGCGCCGCCAGCACCCCGGCCTGCGCCACGCGCGCTGGTTCAACGGCCAGCCGCTGGCACCGGGTGCACCGGCCGACATCGCCTGGCTGCGCGCCGACGGCCAGCCCCTGCACGGTGACGACTGGCAGCACGGCCCGCAGGGTACGCTGGCCGCCCTCATCGCCGTGGGCGAAGACGGGGCAGCGCCCACCGAACGCCTGCTGCTGGTGTGGCACGCCGGACGCAGCCACGCCCGCCTGGCCCTGCCGCCCGGCCCCTGGTCGCTGCGGCTGGACAGCGCGCGCGCCTTGGTGGTCGCCGACCCGGCCAGCGCCGAAGGTGTGGACGCATCCGCGCTGGAGCTGGACGAGGCCCGGGTCTGCCTGCTGGTCCAGACCTTGCAAGGTGGCGCACCGACCACCCCCACATCGCCATGAACCACGCCCCACCGATCCTCCAACGCCGCACCAGTGGCGTGCTGCTGCACATCACCAGCCTGCCCGGGCCCCATGGCTCGGGCGACCTCGGGCCGGGCGCGCGCCACTTCGTGGACTGGCTGGCCGCCGCCGGCCAGACGCTGTGGCAGATCCTGCCGCTGTCCCCGGCCGGCCCGGGCAACTCGCCTTATCAGAGCGTCTCGGCCTTCGCGGGCAGCCCGCTGATGGTCGATCTGGACGACCTGGTGCAGCAGGGCTGGCTGCCCTGGATGGCGCGCAAGGGTTTTGACGAAAACCGCTGCGACTTCGCGCGCGTGGCGCCCCACCGCATGGCCTGCCTGCGCAAGGCCTGGGACGGCTTCAGCCAGCGCGCCAGCGACGCCTGCCGCGGCGAGCTGGCCGCCTTTTGCGAACAGCACGCCCACTGGCTGGACGACTACGCCCTGTTCATGGTGCTGGACGAACGCCACGGCGGCCCCTGGTCGCTCTGGCCCACGGCGCTGGCCCGGCGCGAGAGCGCCGCGCTGGACACGGTGCGCGAACAGTCGGCCCATGCGCTGGGTTTCTGGCGCTTCGTGCAGTGGCGCTTCTGGGTGCAGTGGCAGCGCCTGCGCGGCTACGCCAGCCAGCGCGGCATCGCCATCGTGGGCGACGCACCCATCTTCGTGGCCCACCACAGCGCCGACGTCTGGTCCCACGCGGGCGAGTTCCTGCTGGACGAGCAGATGGAGCCCTACGTGGTGGCCGGCGTGCCGCCCGACTACTTCAGCCCCACCGGCCAGCGCTGGGGCAACCCGCTCTACAACTGGGAGGCCATGGCCCACCGCGGCTACCGCTGGTGGAAGGACCGCCTGGCCCACCTGTTTCAGCAGGTGGACGTGGTGCGGCTGGACCATTTCCGCGGCTTCGAGGCGCACTGGGAAATCCCGGCCAGCGAACCCACCGCCGTGGCCGGCCAGTGGCGCCCCGGGCCAGGCCGGGCGTTCTTCGAGGCGATCGAAGCCGAGCTGGGCCAGCTGCCCATCATCGCGGAGGACCTGGGCCTGATCACCCCCGAGGTGACGGCCCTGCGCGAAGCCTGCGGCTACCCGGGCATGCGCATCCTGCAGTTCGCCTTTGGCAGCGGACCGGCCAACCCCTACCTGCCGCACAACCTGGAACGCCAGTGCGTGGCCTACACCGGCACGCACGACAACGAAACCACGGTGGGCTGGTGGGCCAGCGCCATGGCCGGCGAGAAAGCCGACGCCCGCGCCTACCTGGGCCGCTGCGTGGACACCGAGCCGCACTGGGCGCTGATCAACGCGCTGTCCATGTCGGTCGCCAACACCCTGGTGATGCCGTTCCAGGACGTGCTGGGCCTGGACACGCGCCACCGCATGAACACCCCTGGCCTGGCCACCGGCTGCTGGGAATGGCGCTTCGAATGGACCCAGGTGAACCACGAGCCGGCCGAACGCCTGGCCGCCATGACCCGGGCGCACGGTCGCTGGAGTTCATGAGATCCCCCCCTGCGCCGCTGCGTGGCTTCACCCCAGGGGGACGCACCCTTTGGCCCGGCCAAGCCGGTTCTTCGGGTGCCCTGGACGGGCAGGCACGTGCGCCGACAACGGACGCGAAACCGACCCTGACATAACAACCGATTGCCGCTTTCAACACGACAGGAGACAACGATGGACAAACATTCCCCCCAATACCTGGCCAAGCGCACCATTGGCCTGGTGCTCGCGGGCGGCCGCGGCTCGCGGCTGAAGGCACTGACCGACCGGCGCACCAAGCCGGCGGTGTACTTCGGTGGCAAGTTCCGCATCATCGATTTCGCGCTGTCCAACTGCCTGAACTCCGGCGTGCGCCGCATCGGCGTCATCACCCAGTACAAGTCGCACAGCCTGCTGCGCCACCTGCAGCGCGGCTGGAGCTTCCTGCGCAACGAGTTCAACGAGTTCATCGACCTGCTGCCCGCGCAGCAGCGCATGGACGACGAGAGCTGGTACCTGGGCACGGCCGACGCGGTTTACCAGAACCTGGACATCCTGCGCGCGCACAACCCCGAGTACATCCTGATCCTGGCCGGTGACCACATCTACAAGATGGACTACGCCGAGCTGATCGCCGACCACGTGGCCCAGGGCAAGCAGTGCACCGTGGCCTGCATCGAGGTGCCCATCGCCGAGGCCAGTGCCTTCGGCGTGATGGCCATCGATGAGAAGCGCCGCATCGTCGACTTCGTCGAGAAGCCCGAGCACCCGCCGGCCATGCCGGGCAAGCCCGAGGTCTCGCTGGCCAGCATGGGCATCTATGTGTTCGACGCCAAGGCGCTCTTTGCCGCACTGGAGAAGGACGCCGCCACACCCGGCTCCAGCCGTGACTTCGGCAAGGACGTGATCCCCGCGATGGTGGCCGCCGGCCAGGCCGTGGCCCACCCCTTCGGCCTGTCCTGCGTCAAGAGCACACCCGAAGCGCCGGCCTACTGGCGCGACGTCGGTACGGTGGAGGCTTACTGGGCCGCCAACCTGGACCTGACCAACACCCTGCCCGAGCTGGACATGTACGACCGCGACTGGCCGATCTGGACTTACCAGGAACAGCTGCCGCCGGCCAAGTTCGTGTTCAACGACGACGGCCGTCGCGGCAGCGCGGTGGACTCGCTGGTGTCTGGCGGCTGCATCATTTCGGGCGGCTCGGTGAACCGCTCGGTGCTGTTTTCCAAGGTGCACATCCATTCGTACGCCGAGGTCGAGGAAGCCGTGCTGCTGCCCGAAGTGGACGTGGGCCGCGGCTGCAAGCTGCGCAAGGTGGTGGTCGACAACGGCTGCGCGATCCCGCCGGGCATGCAGATCGGCTTTGACGCCGCCGAGGACGCGCGGCGCTTCTACCGCACCGACAGCGGTGTGGTGCTGGTGACCAAGGCGATGCTGGAGCGCTTGACGTAACCCCCCGCGCCGCGCCGTGAGTAACCCCCTGCGCCGCTGCGCGGCTTCCCCCTGGAAGGGGGACCGCACTGGCGGCCCGGCAAAGCCGGTTCCGCGGTGCGTGCTGGAAGGGCTTCCCCTCAACGCCGTCTCCGTTGTGGTTTTCGATATCTGGTCCGTGCATGAACTCACCCAAAGTCCTTTATGTCTGTTCCGAGGTCTACCCGCTGCTCAAGACCGGCGGGCTGGCCGATGTGAGCGCGGGCCTGCCGCCGGCGCTGGCCGCGGCGGGCGCCGAGGTGCGGCTGCTGCTGCCGGCCTTTCCGTCGGTGGTGGCCGGGGTCACGCCCGACGGCGCGCCGCTGCCGGTGCCCGCCGGTGACAGCGCCGGCCTGCCGCTGGGCCTGGGGCCACGCCCGGGCACGGCGCAAGGTCCACAACCCTGGTTGCAGCGCGGGCGCATCACCGCGGGTGGTCAGGCGGTGTGGCTGCTGCACGCGCCCGGCCTGTACGAACGGCCCGGCAACCCCTACCTCGACGAAACCGGCCGCCCCTGGCCCGACGCGGCCGAACAGTTCGCCTGGCTGGGCTGGGCCGCGGCCCTGCTGGGCACCGGTCTGGACCCTTCCTGGCGCCCCGACGTGGTGCACGGCCACGACTGGCACACCGGCCTGGCCTTTGCCTACCTGCGCCAGCTCGGCCTCGGTGGCGCAAAGAAGCCCGCCACGGTGTTCACCATCCACAACCTGGCCTACCAGGGCGTGTTCCCGGCCAGCGTGCGCGAACGCCTGGGCCTGCCCGATGCGCTGTTCCACCTCCACGGCATCGAATACCACGGCCAGATCAGCTGCATGAAGGCGGGCCTGAAATACGCCGACGCGATCACCACCGTCAGCCCCACCTACGCCCGCGAGATCACCGGCCACGAACAGGGCTGCGGCCTGGACGGCGTGCTGCGCCAGCGCCACGCCGTGCTGCACGGCATCCTGAACGGCGTGGACGATGCGGTCTGGAGCCCGGAGAACGACCCGCTGGTGCAACCGGGCTACGACGCCGAGCACCTGGACGGCAAGGCCCAGGCCAAGGCGAGGCTGCAAAAACAGATGAAGCTCAAGCCGTTGAAAAGCGCGCTGCTGTTCTGCGTGGTCAGCCGCCTGACCGAACAGAAGGGCCTGCACCTGCTGCCCGGCGTGGTCGACGAGCTGGTGCGCCGCGGCGGCCAGCTGGTGGTGCTGGGCACGGGGGACGCGTCCATCGTGGCCGCGCTGCAGGCCTGCGCCGCGCGGCACCCGGGCCAGGTGGCGGTGCACATCGGCTACGACGAGGCGCTCTCGCACGCCGTCATCGCCGGCAGCGACGTGATCCTGGTGCCCTCGCGCTTCGAGCCCTGCGGCCTGACCCAGCTCTACGGCCTGCGCTACGGTACCCTGCCGCTGGTGCGCGCCGTGGGCGGCCTGGCCGACACCGTGACCGACTGCAGCCTGGAAAACCTGGACGACGGCAGCGCCAGCGGCTTCGTCTTCCGCGACCTGTCCGAAGCCGATCTGCTCTCGGCCGTGCGCCGCGCGTTCGCGCTGCACCGGCGGCCCGCCGACTGGCGCGCCGTGCAGCGCCACGCCATGGGCCTGCGCTTCGACTGGGCGCGCGCCGCCCACGACTACCTGCGGGTGTACGGCCTGGCCGCCACCCACCCTTGAACGTTCCGTGGCACAGCTGATGCTTGTGCCGCTCCACTGTCACCGACCCTGAGGCCCCTCCATGCCCAACACACCCCTCGTTCCCACCGTCGGCACCGCCAGCGCACCGTTTGAGTACGACCAGCTGGACAACAACGTCGCCGCGCTGCGCAAGTCCATCGCCAACCGCCTGGTCTACGCCGTCGGCAAAGACCTGCGCTCGGCCACCCGGCGCGACTGGCTGTTCGCCCTGTTCCACGCCGTGCGCGACCGCACCATGCACCGCTGGCGCGAAACGCTGGCCACCTCGCAGGACAGCGACGCCAAGCGCGTGTACTACCTCTCGATGGAATTCCTGACCGGCCGCGCGCTCACCAACGCGCTGCTGGCGGTCGGCATCTACGACGACGCCAAGGAAGCCTG